>DATLIF010000142.1:0-10928 GCA_035539575.1 Fimbriiglobus sp.
GTGTAGTCCGCTCGCGCCGCGAGCGGTCTTCGCCGATCCGCTCGCGGAGCGAGCGGACTACACTACCCCTGCCCTGCGGCCGCCCGGCTCTCCTCGTAGGGCTGCACCACCACGAACCCGTCCCCGTCGAACATCATCTGCAACGACTCGCCGCTGCCGCGGCCGAAGAACGTCTTCAGGCTCATGTCCGTCCGCAGGTCCGGGTACAGGTCGCCGGACCACGCGACGGTTGCGTTCGGGTCGGTGAACACCGGCCGACCCGGCTCGACCCGCAACGTCAGCGGGTCGTAGTGGGTGGTGAACGCCACCAATCCGCTCCCCTCCAGCCGGACGTTGAACAGCCCGCCGGCCAGCACCCCGGACACCGACTTCATGAACTTGATGTCCCACTCCACCGACGGCTCGAACGCCAGCAGGTCGTTACCGTTGAGGTGGACGGCCTGACCGTGCAGTTCCAGGATGGTGATCTTCTTGCCCTTGTCGGCCAGATAGAGCTTGCCCCGTCCGTCGGCCTTCGTCAGCGGCGTCCCCTCGCCGGTGAGGGCCTTCTTGAACATCCGGCCGATGCCGTGCTCCATCATACCCTCGCGGGTGAACTTGATCGACCCGTTGTAGGCGACCATGGCCCCCTTCTTGGTCCAGACCAGCCCATCGAGGTTCACCTCCAGCATCCGGTCGCTTTCCAACTCGAAGAACCCCTGCCCGCGGTCGCGTTCGGCGGTCTTGGCGGCGAACTCGTCGAGGGTGTAACGGGCCATTGCATCCTCCGGTGTGATGGTCGGTGTTCCCACTGGCGTGAGTTCCCATAATACCCCCACGGCCGACCGGACGGGCGGGCGAAACTCGGCGAGGACCACATGGGCAAAGCGTACCACGTCTGCGGACTCGGCAACTCACTGGTGGACATCCTGCTGGAGTTGACCGACACCGAGTTCGCCGGGCTGGGGCTGGAGAAGGGGACGATGCGGCTGGTGGAGAAGGTCGAGCAGGAGGCACTGCTCGACCGGTTCCGCGGCCGCGAGCCCCGGCTGGCCAGCGGCGGTTCGGTGGCCAATTCGATCATCGGCCTGTCGCAACTCGGCGGCAAGGGGGCGTTCGTCGGCTGCGTCGGCGACGACCGGTACGGGCTCTTTTACCAGCGCGAGTTCGAGCACCTGGGCATCGAGATCGGTAACCCCGCGGTGGTGAACGAGACGACCGGCACCTGCCTGTCGATCATCACCCCGGATGCCGAGCGGACGATGCGGACGTGCCTGGCAGTGTCGAGTCACCTGGCCGCCCGCCACGTGGACGAGGACCGGGTGAAGAACGCCGAGTGGCTGTTCGTCGAGGGGTACGTCTTCGCCAACCCGGACACCGGCCAGTGGGCGATCCGCCGGGCCATCGAGATCGCGAAGGCCAACGGCGTGAAGGTCGCGCTCACCTGCTCCGAGGCGTTCGTGGTGGACGTGTTCGGCAGCCCATTCTTCGCGGCCCTGGAGCAGGCGGACCTGTTGTTCTGCAACGCCAGCGAGGCGTGCGCCGTGGCGAAGGCCGCGACATCGGCCGAGGCGTTCGGCAAGCTCAAGGGCATGGTGCCGAACGCGGTCGTCACCGACGGACCGCACGGGGCGTACGTCCGGTTCGGCGGTACGGAGGTACACGTACCGGCGTTCGCCTGCGAGCCAAAGGACCTGACCGGCGCCGGGGACATGTTCGCCGGGGCGTTCCTCTACGGTGTGACGCACGGGGTCGATCCGGCGAAGGCGGCGCGGGCGGCGAACTTTCTGGCAATGAAGGTCATCACCCAGTACGGGGCACGGCTGCACCACGGCGCCCGTGAGTTCTGGGACGAAGCCCTGAAATCGGCGTAAGGGGGCGAGATGGGCCGCACGCGGACGTTCATCGGTGTGGAGGTCGGCAACGACGTCCGCCAGAACGCGGTGACGTTGCAACAGTCATTGGCCCGCTCCGGTGCGGCCGTGAGTTGGGCGTCGGCGACCAATCTCCACGTCACGCTGCTGTTCCTGGGCGAGGTGGACGACCGCGAGTTGCACGCCGTCTCCCGGGCGATGGCCGACGCGGTGGCCGGCGAACCCCCGTTCGCGCTGCGTGTCCAGGGTGTAGGGGCGTTTCCGAACCTCCGCCGTCCGAAGACGGTCTGGGCCGGGATCGCCGACGGGGCTGCCGAGTTAGTGCGGCTCCACGGGCTATTGGAGCCGCCGCTCCTGGCCCTCGGAGCCTACCGTCGGGAGGATCGCACATACTCGCCGCATCTCACGCTGGGCCGGGTCAAGTCGGAGGCGGACGGGCAGGCGCTGGCCCCGGTCCTGCCGAAGTACGCTGACTGGACCGGCGGCCGGACGACCGTAAGTGAGCTGGTACTGTTCGCCAGCGATCTGCGACGGGACGGCCCCGTTTACACAGTCCTGGCCCGCGGCCCGCTGTCGGGCGGGGCCTGACTTGTGCCACATACCGGGTCGTGGAACAATCAGACGATCGCGCCCGTAGCTCAACTGGATAGAGCAGCGGCCTTCTAAGCCGCCGGTTGTGAGTTCGAGTCTCACCGGGCGTACTTGCGCTACACAACCTTCGCCCCCACGATGACATCAACCGGTCATCGGGTTGACGATCGCGTTCTTTCGAGCTAGCCTAAATTCACCTACCCCACTGCCGCGGCCTGATGCGCGGCATCCGTCAGACGCCCCGCCCGGCCTCTCTCTTGCCGAACAACCGGGGCGACTGTTCATCCCGCCCCGGAGGCGCAACGCCCCATGTCCCGCATTACCACCACTCTGACGTCAGTCGTAGCCGCCCTGATCTTCGCCGGCATGTTCGCCGTTGGGGACGGACCGGAGTCGGCCGAAGCGGCTGCCGTCTGGATCGCTGCGAACGACCCCACTGCCGTCGAGGCAAACGAGGCCATCGAGTTCCAGCTCCGGGTCGCCCAGGAGCGCGGTCACTACCGGTCACACCTCACCGGACTGGTGATTGACGGCAAGCTGGCGTTCGCCGTCGCGGCCGACGAATTCCATCGACTCAACCAGGATTCTGGAGCACTGCCCTACCTCCACTGGCGATTCCCGGGCCGGTCCGACGAGGAGTTGGCTGCCTGGAACGTGATCGAGTACGTCCGCGGATTCGTCATGCCGGACCAGGAGAAGTCGCAGGCCATCGAACGGCTGAACCGAGAGTTCGAGGCCCGGTTCGGTCGCCCGCCGTGCGGCCCGTTCTAGCGCGTTCCTCACGCCCCCCTGTATCTGTAGGGGGGCGTGCGAACTTCCCACAGCTCGGGAGTGCGGTATGACCGCTTCGGCTTGGTGACGACGTGGATCGACGGGAACGTCCAGCACATCGACTTCGACGACCTGACCTACACCGGCGAGTAATAGATCCTCACCGCCGACCGGGCGTGGGGGCACTTGGCGTGGCGGGCCGCGGCACCGGGGAACGGATGGCGCCCGACCCGAGCGTCGATCGCCCATCAACTGGATGGTCGCCGGCCCGCCGCTCGACCATATCCACGAAGTCGCTGAACGAGTGGGTCAGTCGAATCTGCTCGCCGTTGGCCAGCACGATAACCGCGAAGTCAGCCGGGACGGGCGCCTCGGGGTAAAAGTACGCGACGTGGTCGAGGTTGAGAGAGATCCAGATCTTGTCACGTCGCCGTACCGTCAGGAACATGCCCGCCCTCCGGGGGAAGCCACCCCGATCGGGCGGCCCCCAACCTTAGAGCGCAATTCAGACTGGTGACGCAGACCTGTGATACGGCCTGGGAAGAGAAGCCCTGCGGTACTCCAACCCCAAGCGACACTTGACCTACCCCACTGAGCTGTGAGCCTCCGCTAGGAGACGCTATTCCGATTGCCCTCCACCTGACCGGCGGCGGCGACCGTGGCCAGCAGTCGAGCGATGTCCGGCGGCTTGGTGAAAGCCAGGTCGAACCCGGCCCCGCGTACCCGCTCCTCCAGGGCCTCCGCGATCGCCGCCGACAGGGCGATCAGCCTCACATCGGGACCGAGCAACTGTCGCAACCGCCGGGCCAGTTCACACCCGTCCATGACTGGCATGTTGATGTCCAGTACACACGCATGTGGACGGAACTCCGTGGCCATCGCCAGCGCTGTCGGGCCGCACAGGCAGCCTCGCACGTCGAATCCGGAGAGGTCGAACAGAATGACTAGGGTATTGACCACGTCGGGGGTGTCGTCCACACACAAAACCCGGACCATGGCTCCCGGCGGCATGTGTCGCCCTCCCGAATCGAAATCAAACATATCTGCAATGGTTGCGCCACATTTCCGTCACATTCAGACCCATCCGCCAGCATGGATGGAAGTGCTGGTCCGGCCTGAACTACGGCCACAGCGCAAATCCGACCCGACTGGTTTGCCCTGGCTCCGGGATGGAAACCTAGCCGCCGCATGATGTGAACGTCACCCTGCCAATGACTGGCGAATTCGTGCCTCGTCTAAGCCGGTCCGATTCCGGACGGTGGGGATCACGGTTGGATAACATACCCCGGCAGAATTCATCGGGTTACGGTCGAAATCCGCGTGGAGGCCAGCGATGTCTCAGACGTCGGGGCGGATCGTCCTCTTCATCGGAGCCGACGGCGCAGAGCAGGCCGCGGTGGAACGGTTCGCGTCGGTAGCCCGGACGTTCGGCCTGGACTGGTCGGCGGAACCGCGCTCGCTGGTCGCAGAGGTCGGCACGCCGCTAACGGCCGCGGACCTCGACCGCGCAACCATCGCAGTTGGGATCGGGCAGGATCAACTGGCGCACCTGTTGTCCGGGCGCTATCCCAACTCGTCCGGCGTTGAATACTGGAAGCCGGAAGCAGTCGAGCGTGAGGTGATGAACCTCATCGCCCGACTGCTGGGTGGCAAGCGGTCCGGCGACGACGAGCCATCGCCCGCGACCCCCAAGCCGCCGGCCCGGAAGGCAGCGACAGTCCGGGTCGGCAGGGAGACGGCTGGCCGGAGAGGCAAGGGCGTCACGACCGTGTGGGACCTTCCATTGGATGAGGCGGGAGTACGTGACCTGGCAGCGGTCTTGAAGCAGCGCTGTGGGACAGGAGGGACGGTCAAGGACGGGAAAATCGAGATCCAGGGCGACCACCGCGATCGGGTGGCCGCCGAACTGGAGAAGTTGGGTTACAAGGTGAAGCGATCCGGTGGATGAACCCTGTCATCGGTTCTCGAAGACCCCTCCCGACCGACAGGTCCGGGGTCAGTTCCGTGCATGGTCCAGCGAAAGAAAGCCGGCCGCCCCCACTTCCCGGGGCGGCCGGCCGAAGGGATACCCTCGTCTCAGCCCTGAATCTCGACGTCGTCCCCATCGCCTCCGTCGAGGACGTCGAGCCCGAGGCCGCCAACCAACACGTCGTCCCCGGACCCGCCGATCAGGACGTCGTTCCCCTCCCCGCCGACCAGCACGTCGCTCCCCTCTCCGCCGTCGGCCGTGAACTGGATCGACCCGGCGAGTAGCCCGGACGCCTCCACCACGTCGTCGCCGGCCAGGGCGTTGACCGTCAACCGGTCGTTGGCGGCTTCGGCGCCGGTGATGTTCACCTGGGCGGCCAGGCCGAATACCGACGTGCCGCTGATGTCGCCGACCACCAGGGCCACGTCATCCCCGTTGGTTCCTGTGACGATCACGTTGTCCGCCGCCCCGTCACCGACGCCGCTGCCCGGAGTGGATTCGAGGTTGAGGTTGATCTCGGTCACGTCCGTACCGCTCAGGTCGTGGATGGTGATCGTGTCGGCCCCACCCCGGGCGGTGAAGTCGATGCCCTCGACATCGTTGAGGTCCATGACCACGTTGGCGATATCGCGGGTGAAGAGAACGCGGCCGCCGTTGGCCAGGATGTTGATCTGCTCGGCGACGTTGGCGCCGTTGAAGAGCATCGTGTCGAAGCCGTCCTGGCCCTCCAAGGTGTCGTTGTCGTCGCCCGGGTTCCAGACGAACGTGTCATCGCCGGCGCCCATGAGGGCGGTGTCGTTTCCGTCGCCGCCGTTGAACAGGTCGTCACCCTCGCTGCCGATCATGATGTCTTCGCCGAGGCCGCCGTTGATCGTGAGTTGAATACCGTCGGCCTCAAGCGAGGTCGCGTTCACGACGTCGTCGCCGCCCAGTGCGTTGAGCGTCAGCCGGTCGTTGGCCTGCTCCTGGAAGAAGATGTTGACCTTGGCCTGGAGCCCGAAGACGTTGACCCCGCCGGCGTCGCCCGCTGCGCCGAACACGTCGGCGCCGTTGGTGCCATTGACCGTGACCGTGTCGGCCGCGCCGTCGCCGCCGCCGTTTGGCCCGCGGAGGTCGAGACCGATGTCGGTCACGTCGGTGCCGCTCAGATCCCCCACCACGATCGAGTCGGCGCCGCCCAGCGCCCGGAAGTCGATCGCCTCCACGTCGTTCAGGTCCATCGTCACGTTGGCCACATTGCGGAGGAACAGCACGCGGCCGCCGTTGGCCACGATGTCGATGTTCTCGCTGGCACCCGAGCCGAAGAACAGCATCGAGTCGGCGCCGTCCTGTCCCTCGATCGTGTCGTTCCCGTCGCCCGGATCCCACTGGAACACGTCGTCCCCGGCGCCCATCAGTGCCAGGTCATTTCCATTATCCCCGAAGATGAAGTCGTTGCCTTCACCGCCGAGGAACACGTCGGCGCCCTGCGAGCCGAGGAGCACGTCGGCGCCGGCGCCGCCGTCCACCGTCAATTTGATGACGCCGGCGGGCAGCGTGGTCGCCGTCACCCCGTCGTCGCCGCCCAGCGCGTTGATGCCCAGCGCGTCGTTGGCCCCCTCGGAGTTGGTGATGTTCACCCGGGCCGACAGCCCGAGCACGGAGACCGAACTCCCCGCGCCGAACACGTCGATGATGTCTTTCCCGTTGGTTCCGTTCACGATCACCACGTCCGCCTGGCCGTCGCCGGCGGTCCCGCCGATCGTCCCGGCCAGGTCGACGTTGATCTCGACCAAATCGGTGCCGGACAGGTCGTTGACGGTGGTCTTGTCGGTGTTGCCCAGGGTGTTAAGGTCGATCGCCTCGACGTCGTTGAGGTCCATCACGATGGTGCCGAGATTGCGGGTGAACAGCACCCTCCCGCCGTTGGCCGACGCTTCGAAATTCTCGGCACCCGCGCTGCCGTTGAAGAGCATCGAGTCGGCGCCGTCCTGCCCCTCGACGGTGTCGCTGCCGTCGCCCGGGTCCCACTGGAACACGTCGTTCCCGGCGCCCAGGAACGCCACGTCGTTGCCCTGCTGGCCGTCGATGAAGTCGTTCCCCTCGCCGCCCCGCAACAGGTCGATGCCGTTGCTGCCCAGGATCGTGTCGTTGCCCGTACCGCCGTCCACCGTGATCTGGATCAACGCGGCCAGGTTGCCGGTGGCCGAGAAGGTGTCTTCCCCGCCGTTGGCGTTGAGGACCAGGTTCTCGCTGGTGCCGATGTCGATCGAGAACGGGGCCGGGTTGATGCGGTCGAACCGGACGCGGGTGCCGTTGGCGGTGGTGGTGAACTGCTCGGCCCCGTTGCCGCCATTGACCTCGACGGTGTCGGTGCCGGCGCCGCCCTCGTTCAGGTCCGTGTCGTCGCCGGGGTTCCAGACCATCCGGTCGTTGCCGGACTCGCCGAACACCTGGTCGTCAGCGTCCCCGCCGGTCAGCACGTCGTTCTCGGACCCGCCGAAGAGGAAGTCGAAGCCGCCCTTGCCCAGCAGGGTGTCGTTGCCCGACTGGCCGAAGAGCATGTCGCCGCCGGAGCCGCCGGTCAGGACGTCGTTGCCGATACCGCCGAAGAGGTTCGCCCGTGGCAGGGCGCCGCTGGCCTCGTTGAGGGTGATCGTGTCGTTACCGCCCTGGCCGAAGACCTGGATCAAGGCGGTGTTGGCGACGGTCGGGGTGCCGCCGAGGACCGTCACCGCGCCACCGTTGACCAGGATGTTCCCGGCGGCGTTGCGGGAGATTGCAATGTTGTTGTCCAGGTTGTCGCCGAAGATGGTCAGCGTCCCGGCCGTGAAGGTGGCGACGACGGCCGGCACCTCGCGGGCTTCCAGTGGCGTCAGGGCCGGCGCGAACCGGGGCAACCGGATGGACTTCTGGGCGGCGCCGCGGCGGGCGCCGCGGAGCAGGGCCTGGTACATGGCGCGCAACATCGGACGGTCTCCTCCTCGGGGAGAACAGGGTGCGGACTTTGTGTCTGGGTCCGGGTGGGCAGCCGACGGAAATTCGGGGACCGGGTTGAGGGTTGGAACGCAACGGTGTTAGACTCCACCGTTGCCGCGGTATAGGCCCCGTGTCGGCTGCTGGTCTACCGGGGCAATCCGGGTCACCAGCTCGGCCGGCCAAGTTTTTTCCGCCGGCCGGGGTATCCTCACATGGCGGTCGTGGCCGTGGACGAGTCGTTCGCTGACCTGATGGGGCGGCTAAAGTCTGGGGAGGACGAGGCGGCCCGGGAGGTATTCGGGCGGTTCGCCCGGCGCCTCGTGGGTCTGGCCCGTAGCCATCTCGATTTGCGGATCGCGCGGAAAGTGGACCCGGAGGAAGTGGTCCAGTCCGCGTACAAGAGCTTTTTCGTCCGCCAGCGCGACGGTCAGTTGGAAGTCGGGAGCTGGGACGGGCTCTGGGGCCTGTTGACGCTCATCACCCTGAGAAAATGCGCCGACCGTGCGGAGTTCTACCGTGCGGCGCGGCGGGACATCGGCCGCGAGCAGGCCGGGCCAGCCGGCGGCGCCGAGGACACGCCGCCGCCGCTGTGGGCACTGGCGGTGGACCGGGAGCCGGAGCCGTTCGAGGCGGCGATCCTGGCCGAGACCGTCGCGGCCCTCTTCCAGGGCGCCTACGACGAGGACGAGAAGGCGGTGCTGGAGTTGAGTCTCCAGGGCTGCTCGTCCGCGGAGATCAGCGCGAAGCTCGGCCGGGCCGAGCGATCGGTCCGACGGATGCGCGAGCGCATTCGGACCCGGCTGGAGCGGATGCGCGGCGAGGGGTGAGAGGCCGCCTGATCGTAGTAGACCGTCCAGGCTTAATTGGTGGGCTGGTTTTTGGGAGGGCGAGGCTCCTGCCGAGCCTGGGCTGCCTCGGCTCGGCAGGAGCCTCGCCCTCCCAACCCACCATTTTGGACTGGATGCTGTAGTTTGAGTAGTCCCGGTGGGCCTCGAAGACTCGACCCACCCTACAAGAACCACTCCGATGGGCGAGTCCGCGTCCTTGACTGACGCCGTGTGGGCGGAAGTCGAAGCGCTGGTGAAGCGCTTCGAGGCTGCCTGGCGGTCGGGGTCCGCGCCGCGGGTCGCGGACGCGCTGCCGCTGGACGGACCGGCCCGGCCGCACGCCCTGGTCGAGTTGATCCACGTCGATCTCGAGTTTCGCCTGCGGTCGGCGCAATTCGCCCGCGTCGAAGAGTACCTCGCCTCGTTCCCGGAACTCTCGTCGCGCGAGCCGGTGCTGGTGGACCTGCTCGCGGCCGAGGCGGCGCTGCGGCAGAGGTGGCAGCGGCGGGCGTACCCCGAGGAGTACCTGCTCCGGTTTCCCGGCCTGTGGGGAGAGTTGAGGCCGCGACTGGCCGCAGGGCCGGTCGAGGAGGGGTCCGAGACGTGGGGGTTCGGCCTCGGGTCGTCGGTCATCACGGCCTTGCCACTGGAGTTGCCGGGGTTCGAGATCGGCCCGGAACTTGGCCGCGGCGGGATGGGGGTGGTGTACCAGGCGACGCAGACCGCAGTCGGGCGCGCGGTGGCGGTCAAGACGCTTCACGCCGGGCCGCACGCCACCGCCGTCGAGCGGGCGCGGTTCCGCCGCGAGGCGGAGGCGATGGCCCGGCTGGACCACCCGAACATCGCCCCGGTCTACCACGTCGGCGAGCACGACGGGCGGCCGGTGCTGGTGATGGCGTACTACTCTGGCGGCAGCCTCTCGGCGCGGCCGACCGGCCCCGGCACCGACCCGCGCGGCCACGCCGAACTGGTCGAATCGGTGGCGCGGGCTGTCCACCACGCGCACCAGCGCGGCATCCTGCACCGGGATCTCAAGCCGTCGAACATCCTGATGGACGAGGCCGGCGAGCCGCACGTAGCCGACTTCGGGCTGGCCGGGCTGTTCGACCCGGCCGACCCGAGTGCCCACACCGCGGCGGTGGTCGGCACCCCCGGGTACATGGCCCCGGAGCAGGCCCGCGACCCGGCCCAGGTCACGACCGCGGCCGACGTGTACGGGCTGGGGGCGGTGCTGTACGCGCTTCTGACCGGCCGGCCGCCGTTCCGCGCCGCGACCGCGGTCGCCACGCTGGAGCAGGCAGCCAACCAGCCGCCGACCCGCGTGACCGCGCTGCACCCGGGGGTGCCGCGCGACCTGGAAGTCGTCTGCCTGAAGTGCCTGGAGAAGGATCCGTCACGGCGTTACGCCTCGGCCGCGCAACTGGCCGACGACCTGGAGCGATTCCTCGCCGGCCAGCCGATCCTCGCCCGCCCGGCATCGACCTGGCTGTGGGCGGGGCGGCTGGTCCGCCGGCACCCGGTCGTCGCCGGGATGGTGGCGGTCACGTTGCTGGCGATGGTCTCGACGATCGTCACGCTGGCGGTGAGCAACGCCCGGATCACGGCCAAGGAGCAAGAGGCGACGCGGGCGCTGGTCGGAGAGCGGCAGGCGGCGAAGGCCCTCGCGGAGGCGCTGGCCCGGGAGCAGTCGCTGCAATACCTGGAGCGGATCACGACCGCGGCCCGGCTTTGGGAGGCAGGACACACCGACGCCGCCGACCGACTGCTGGACCTGTGCCCGCGGGAACGCCGCGGCTGGGAGTGGCGCTACCTCGACGGCCTGCGGACCACGACGTCAGTCTCGTTCCCGGCCGAGCCGGGCCAGGTCCACTCCGTTTCTCTGACCCGGAACGGGGAACTGCTCACCTACCACGTGGACGGGCAAACGATCGCGTGGGACCTGACGACGCGAAACCGCGT
>DATLIF010000143.1:0-1764 GCA_035539575.1 Fimbriiglobus sp.
GTAGTCCATCACGTCCTTCGCGATCTTGACACCGCGCTGTGGTTCTATCGGCGCGGGCTCCGGTACTGGCCCCAAAGCCCAACTCTGCACACCGGGATCGGGATGATTCTCTACTCGCAGGGCAAGGAGGCGAGAGGATTACATCACCTGTGGCGCGCTACCAAAAAGAAGTCTCTGACTGCCGCACCCTACCTGGCGCTGATAGCCCACCATTTCCGCAAGGGAGAATACGCAATTGCGCTCGGGCTTGCGAATGACGGCTGGGAGAATGCTCAGAGCGACGATGAGAAGGGTTCGCTGCTCTCGTGGATGGCCATGTGCCGTTGCGAACTCGGGGCCGAGCGAGACCTAGTACACGGGCTGTTCGATCGCGCGGTCCAGTTACGACCGGACAGCAAGCAAATCGCAGAAAACCGGCAAGCGTACCTGGAACACCTTGTGGGCGGGGTGGTGCTGGAATGGCCCCATGTCCCAGAGGTAGCATCACACCCCCATGTAGACTTCATTGACTCAGAAGACTTGGTTCTAGTGGAGTAGGTCATCACTCCGTCGGCCTGCGCTCGAAGAGTTTCGGCCTGTCCCAGTTCGGCGACTTGCACTTCGGACATACCCGGGGCCGCTCCCGGTCCCGTGAGATCCACTCGTGTCCACACCGGCAGCGGCAACTCAGGACGGTGACCTCGATGGCGCTGCCACGGCCGCCTGGGCGGCGCCCTCAGACCTCCCCACACACACGGCCGGCCGACTGAAACGATAGATGCCGCGCGCCGCCCTTGTCAGTTTGGCGAAGCGGCCTACTTCCCCACGTTCACCTGCTGCTTGCCGGCCACGTTCATCACCACCGTGACGTTCAGCCGCCGAACGCTCGCCAGCGTCCGGCACGCCTCGGCCAGCCGCCGCTGGGCCTGGGACACCCGCCGGTCCAGGTACAGAGCCGACTTCGGGTCCGACGGCGGGCGGATCGCCTGCTCCGCCTCGAGGGCGTGCGTCGTCAGCCAGCCGTTGACGATCCGCTGCACCAGGACCTTCTCGAGCGGCGACGGGTCGGGACCGGCCAGCTCCACCCAAAGCGCCCGCGCCTTGGCCGTGAGCCCGGCCTCCAGGACCGGATCCCCGCCGGCGATCCTGGCGATGATCTGCCGAGTCGCCTGCCAAGCGATGTTGCCGATCCACTCGACCCACCCCCGCTGCCGGATGAGTTCGGGCAGCTTCGCGACCGCGGCCGCGTCCCCCCGACGGGCGGCCTCGAACATCGCTACCGCAACCGGGTCGCCCTGCGGGGCGGAGTACTGGATCAGCGGGCCAGTAGCCTTGAGCTGACCCAGCGACTTCTCGATCTTGTCCAACAGCAACCGGTTCAGTTTCAGACTCACAGCCGCCCTCCGCATCTTCCGCCACGCCTTCCGGCCCGGCCGGTGCAGACCGGCCGCGACCAGGACCACTTCGATCCCGGCCCGGACCGTCGCGTCCGCCGCGGCCGCCGGGCCGACCAGCGCCTCCATCCGCTCCCGCCACCGCTCCCACGACCGCCGGACCAGGTCGCGGGCCCGCTCGTGCTGCTCCCGGACCGGGTCCACGGTCAGGAGGAGGCGGGTGAACTCGTCGTCCTTGCCCACGTACTCCCGGACCGGCCGGCCATTCACCCGCCGGTGGTAGTAGAGGTACATCCGGTTCCCACGCCACTCCCAGCCCATCGGCACCCCCAAAGCGGAGCGGTCGTCGCGGCCGTCGCACAAGCCGAGTGGCTCTTCACACCTCGCCCGG
>DATLIF010000144.1:0-4307 GCA_035539575.1 Fimbriiglobus sp.
ACCTCGGACTCACCGCTCACCGCTCACCGCTCACCGCTCTGGAGGAGAACCTCATCCTGGAGTTCCGCGGCGGCATGTTCCTGTACGTGCCGGCGTCGCGGATCGACCTCGTTCAGAAGTACGTCGGCGGCGCGCAGGCGCAGCCGGAGCTGTCAAAGCTCGGCGGGACGGCGTGGGGCCGCAAGAAAGACAAGGTCGCCGAAGCGGTCCGCGACCTGGCCGCCGAGATGATCCAGATTCAGGCGGTGCGGGCCGCCATCCCGGGGTACTCGTTCCCGCCGGACACCGACTGGCAGAAGGAGTTCGAGGCCACCTTCCCGTACCAGGAGACGCCCGACCAGCTCGCCGCCATCGGCGAGATCAAGACCGACCTTCAGCGGCCGCGGCCCATGGACCGGCTGCTCTGCGGCGACGTCGGCTACGGCAAGACCGAGGTCGCCATCCGCGCCGCGTTCAAGGCCATCGACAACGGCAAGCAAGTCGCCATCCTGGTCCCCACGACCGTCCTCGCGGAGCAGCACTACCGCACCTTCAGCCAGCGGCTCGCCGAGTACCCGTTCGCCGTCGAGTCCGTCAGCCGGTTCAAGTCCCCGGCCCAGCAGAAGGAGATCCTCAAGCGCGTCGCCGAGGGGGCGGTGGACGTGGTGATCGGCACGCACCGGCTCATCTCGGACGACGTACGGTTCAAGGACCTGGGGCTGGTCATCATCGACGAGGAGCAGCGGTTCGGTGTCGAACACAAGGAGAAGCTGAAGCGCCTGCGGGCGACCGTCCACGTCCTGACCATGACCGCCACCCCGATCCCGCGGACGCTGCACCAGGCGCTCCTGGGCATCCGCGAAATCTCCAACCTGGAGACGCCGCCGCCGGAGCGGATGCCGGTCGAGACGCGGATCATCCGGTGGGACGACTCGCTCATCAAGCACGCCGTCCACCGCGAGATGAACCGCGGCGGGCAGGTGTACTTCGTCCACAACCGGGTCTTCGACATCAACGAGGTCGCGGCCAAGCTCCAGACGATCGTGCCCGAGGCGAAGCTGGTCATCGGCCACGGGCAGATGAACGAGCACGCGCTGGAGCGGTCGATGCTGTCGTTCGTCCGCAAGGAGTCCGACGTCCTGCTGGCCACGACGATCATCGAGAGCGGGCTGGACATCCCGAACGCCAACACCATGTTCATCGACGAGGCGGACATCTACGGGCTGGCCGACCTGCACCAGCTCCGCGGCCGGGTCGGGCGGACCAAGGTCCGCGCGTACGCCTATCTGATCGTGGACGCGCGCAAGCTCATCACCCCGAACGCCCAGAAGCGGCTCAAGGCGATCGAGGAGTTCACGGCCTTGGGGTCCGGGTTCAAGATCGCGATGCGGGACCTCGAGATCCGCGGGGCCGGCAACATCCTCGGCGCCGAGCAGAGCGGCCACATCGCGGCCATCGGGTACGAACTCTACTGCCAGATCCTGGAGAACGCGGTCCGGCAGCTCAAGAACCAGCCGCCGCGGGCGGCCGTCGAGGTGAACGTGGACCTGCCCTGGCCGGCGTTCCTGCCGCGGGACTACGTCCCCGCGCAGAAGCTGCGCATCGAGGTCTACCGTCGGCTGGCCCGGCTGCGCGACGCGCGCAAGCTGAACGACTTCCGCCAGGAGTTGCGCGACCGGTACGGACCGCCGCCGGAGCCGGCCGAATGGCTGCTGCGGACGACCGAGGTTCGGCTGGACTGCGTCTACTGGCAGGTCGCAGCGATCCACCGCGACGGGCCGGACCTGGTCCTCTCATACCGCCACCGCGGCAAGGCGGACCAACTGGCGAAGCAGAGCAAGGGCCGACTGAAGGTGGTGGACGAGAAGAGTCTGTACCTGCGGCTGCGACCGGGCGAGGACACCCCGGAGGCGATGTATCGGTTGCTCCGGACAATCCTTGGCGAACGGCCGGCGTAAGCCGGCTGGTCGGCGCTGGCGTCCACCAGCCGGCTGACGCCGGCCGTTCGCCAGCCTCAAAGCCACCTTGCACCCGTCGCGGGAGCCGGTATAAACCGGCTGAATTCCTCTGCAATCCCACGGACGGGCCCCGGCATGGACGCCGCCCACCGCCGACTGTGTCTGCGCCTTCTGGCCCCGCTCGCCCTGGCGATCGTCGGGTGTCGGACCGGCGGCCTGGTCCCGGACCGGGTCGATAACTTCATCCGCGCCCAGTCCCCGGACGGGCCGAAGGCACCGGACGCGCCGGTCGTCTTCCCGGCCGACCCGGCGAGTACCACGCCGGCCCCGGCCCCGGTCAGCCAGACCGCGGTCGCCAGCGTTGTACCCGCCAGCGGCCCGTCACCGGACCAGGCGACGACGCAAATCCGGCCCGTCGCGATGATCGGGACCGACGTGGTCATCACCGACGACGAGGTCTGGCAGATGGTCCGCCAGCGGGCCGTCGAGTACATCCGGCTGACCGGCACCGACCGCGACGCCCGCGAGAAGGAACTCTTCCGCGAGGAGCTGCGCAAGCTCATCGACCGCGAGCTGATCCTGGCCGACTTCCTGGCCAAGGTGAAGAAGAACAAGCCGCACCTGGTGGACGTCATCAAGGACGACGCGGCCCGGCAGGTGACCCGCCAGATCCGCGAGATCAAGAAGCAGAACAACTTCAAGACCGAGGCCGAGTTCGCCGAGGTGCTCAAGGCCCAGGGCATCTCCGCCCAGGCGCTCAAGCGGCAACTCGAACGCAACGCGATGATGAACATGTACCTGGGCCAGTTCCTCAAGGACAAGGCGAACGTGGCGAGTCTGGCCGAGGTGGTCCGCTACTACGAGGAGCACCCCGACGAGTTCAAGGTCGAGGACCGGCTCAAGTGGCTGGACCTGTTCGTGAGCTACCGGCGCTTCAACACGACGGTCGAGGCCCGGCAGTACGCCGAGCACCTGCTCAAGCAGATCCGCGACGGGGCCGACTTCGTGCAGGTGGTCAAGCAGCACGGCCACGGCGACAGCGCCCTGCGCGACGGTGAGGGGGTCGGCACGAAGCGCGGCGAGGTGAAGCCGCCGGAGCTGGAGTCGATGCTGTTCGGCATGACGGCCGGGCAGGTCAGCGACCTGATCCCGACCGAGACGGGCTTCCACGTCGTGAAGGTGCTGGAGCGGGACGTGGCCGGGGTGCGGCCGTTCGACGAGAAGACGCAGACGTTCATCCGCAACAAGCTCGGCGCCCTGGTCCAGAAGGCCGAGTACGACAAGCTCATCGAGGACCTGTGGCGCAAGACGAACGTCGAGGTGATGGGGGTCCCGTGACCCTTCGGGTAAATCCCATATTCCAAGCACCAAATCCCAAACAAGACAGATGGTCTTGTTTGGGATTTGGTGCTTGGAATATGGGATTTATCGCCAGCGATCACCAGTTGTCCGCGTTGTGGACCGCCTGCGCCGCCTCCGCCTCGCTCCGCTTCGGCACGCACTCCAGCCCGACCCAGCCGTCGTACTTCAGCGCCTTCAGTTCCTTCAGCACCCGGCTGTAGTTCAGCTCGCCGGTCCCTGGCTCGTTGCGGCCGGGGTGGTCGGCGAGCTGGATGTACGCGATCGCGTCCGCCGCGAACCCCTCCCGCAGGTGGCCACACAGGTCGCCTTCCGTGATGTGCATGTGGTACAGGTCCCAGTTCAGCTTCACCGCCTTCGACCCGACCGCCTGGACGATCTTGATCGCCGGCGCCGAGCCGTACAGGCAGTGCCCCTTGTGATCGACGCGGATGTTCATGGGTTCGAGGATCAGCGTGACGCCGTGCCGCTCCGCGATCGGAGCAGCCTTCTTCAACCCCTCGATGACGTTCGCGTGCATCTGCTCCTGCGAAATCCCAGAGACGTCGTCGCCGGCCACCACGGTCATGAGATTGCACTTGAGCGTCTTCGCCGCCTCGCAACCCTTCTCGACCTTCTCGACGAACGCGGCGTGGTTCTTCGGCTCGTTGAGCCCCGGCTTGAACCCCCAGACAGTGAACTGGGCCACATCCAGCCCGAGCCGCTGGCACGTCTCCGCGACGGCGGGGACGTTCTTCGACTCGAACGGCCAGAACTCCACCGCGGTGAACCCCAGCGCGGCCGCGGCTTCGAGCCGCTTCAGGAAGTCCTTCTCCCTGCTCCACCACATCTCGACGTTGACGGCGAACTTCGTGTTCTTCGTGCGCCCCGGCCTGTCGGCAGCTCGGGCGGCACCGGCGAGGGCGAACACCCCACCAGCGGCGGACGCGGCGAGGAACGAGCGGCGGTCGGGGGGCATGGCAGGCTCTTCTTGTAGGGTGGGTCGAGTCTTCGAGGCCCACCGGAACCACA
>DATLIF010000145.1:0-10515 GCA_035539575.1 Fimbriiglobus sp.
AGCGGGCGGTCCAGCAGTGAGGCGACCCCGAGGATGGCCAACAGCGACGCCGGGGCGGCGACGACCGCGAGGACGAGGGCCGGGACCAGAAGGGTGGAATCGGGCATGGTCATTCGCCGGCTGCCGGGTCGATCCGGGCAAATTCCAGGTGGTCGCGCCGGCCGCGGTACCAGTCCACCGACGACGGCGCCGCCGGCAGGCGCGACACCGTCGGCCGGTAGTCGTGGAACCGTCCGTCGCGGTACAACTTCATCGCCGGCGAGTTGGGGTCGAGGACGGCGAGGCGGACCCACCCGTTCTTGACAAGCCGGGCGATCCCCTCGTTACGGCCCATGACCGCGAGCATCGTCTCTGGCGTCGTCTCGACCACGAACAGGATGCGGACCGGTTCGTGAATCTCGACCATCTGCCACGGCAGCCCGGTCCGCAGATCGCTTGCCGCCCCGTCCATCACCCCGACCAGCGAGGTGATATTGTGTGGCAGCTTTGTCCCGCACCCGTAGCCGGCGTTGTCCACGTACGAGAAGTAGTACTCCAGGCTGATCCCCGCGCAGACCGGGACCGCAGCGGCCAGGATGCGGGCCAGGATCGTCCCGTCGGCGTCGTCCTGCGTCGGGTCGTAGGAGTTGAGGAACGCCCGCCGATCGAGGAACAGGCCGCGGGTGCGCGCCCGCCGGCCCACGACACAAAAGGCGTTGGTCGCGTGGCCCCACTCCGGCCGGACCTGGGCCAGGTCTTCGGCCCGCCCCTCGACGTGCAGCCGGGCTGCCCGGAAGGACGACGCCAGAGGTGCCGACTGGAACCGCCTGGCCCGCTCGTGGGCGTCCCGGTCGCACGCCTCCTCGATGAGCACCCGGGCCGCCTCGAACTCGGCCCGGTGCGACTCCGGGATGCGATCCACGTCGGCGAACGTAACTTCCTCGCTGCTGGTATTGTGCATCCCGCCGACAAACACCGTCTCGTCGGGTATGGCCAGCCCGCGGGCCGCCAGCCGCTCGCGGACCCGGCGGTCGTTGAGGATCTGGGCGATGGCCCGGCCATTCGGTCCGCCGCGGGCGCCGCCGCACGCCCCGCAGTCGTGCGCCGACTCGTGCGGGTTGTTCATGCTGGTCGAGCCGTGGCCCAGTGTCAGCACCAGCCGGGGGAACCGGGCCGTCATCCCGAGGTCGCGTAGCACCCGCTCGGCAGCGGCCGTCATCTCGTCGAGTGTGTACCCGACGCGGCCGTTCTCCGGGCCGGGCGTCGGGTCGGTCCGCTCCAGTCGCAGCACCGTCCGCGGCGGTGTGCGGACGATGCGCCCGAGCGCCGCGCGGGTTCGGGCGGTCAGCCGCGGGAACAGCGTCCGGGCCACCAGCGGGACCGTCGCTAGGACTCCCAGCGCCGCCGACAGGACCGCGCCGGCGGTCAGCCCCCGGCTGCCGACGTGGACCCGATGCGACACGACCCCCAGCGCTCGGCGTGTCCTTTCCCGAAGCTTGTGCGAGTCACCCGTCCCGTCCACTGCGACCTCGGTCACCCAGTGCGATGGCTGCATCACCGCCGGGCACAGCGAGACGAAGTGCGCGTCCGCCGCCCCGCGGTAGTACATGGCCACGAAGTAGAACCCGGCGATGCTGTCCGTCGTCGCGTCGGGGGCCAGTTCCTCGATGTGCCGGCGGAGCGACTCCTCGCGCTCGTCGATGCAAACGACCACGCTGAACCGCGGCCGCGCCGGCTCCGGCGTGGGGTTGGCGGCGTGCAGCGTCAGCGCGTCAAGCGTCTGGGTGGCGAACCGCCGCTCGTAGGCCAGGTGGAATACCCGCCGCCGCTCCAGCCCGGAGAACGCCTCGACTTCGGCCAGCAGCGCCGCCCAGTCGGCGCCGGACATTCGGGCGAGTTCCTGCGGCGTCCAGCCGAGGACCTGGGCGAAGTGGAAGACCGGAAACGCCCGCTGCTCGACGCTCGGGGCCGGCGGCGTGCTGATCCGCTCGCGGAGTCGGTCCCGCAGGCCGCTCAACGACCCCTCGTACCCCAGTGCCTCCCGGGCGACGTGGGCCAGCGAGAACCGGTCCAGGATCAGCCGGACCGCCAGGAACTCGACCAGGCTCCCCTCGGGGACCGGGTGGACCGACCGATCCGGGCGTTCCTCGATGAACCGGGTGATCCCGGCCCAGCCGCGCAGCGCCAACAGGGCCGCGGAGACATACGCCTCCCACTCCGTCTCCGGTACGCCCAGCAGGATCAGTGACTCGCGAGCCGACTCCAGCGGGCCGATACCGGCGTCCGCCAGCCGGTTCAACTCCGCCGCCAGCCCGCGCCGCCACGGCTCCGGCGGGCCGCCCGGTTGGCGGTACAACTCGATGAACGCCCGATAGTACCCCTCGTCCCGCCGCGGCAGCGGCCAGTGGCTGAATCCCTGATCGATGAACGCGGCGGTGAACTGAATGAGCAGGTCGTGGACGGGCCGGTCCGCGTCCGCGCCGGTCGCCTCCAGCAACAGGTCGCGGTGGCGGGTCAAAGTCAGCGGCTGCGGATCGGGCGGCGGCACCGCGGCGACGCCGTGCCGGCAGACCCGCCACAGCGCCTGGAGGGCGAACGCCTCCCAGGTGTCTTCCCCCCAGGACTCGATCCGGGACTCGCCGAACCGCGCGATCAACTCGGCCACGCCCGCGGGTTCCGTCCGCCCGCGCAGCTCGCGAAGCACCCACCGCCGGGTCTCGGTGACGAGCCGGCCGCGTGCGGCCGCCGGGGTATGCGGCCGCACCCGCCGCAGGGCGTCCGTCTCGGCCATGAACCACCGCAACTCCTCGGCCGGCCCGGACCGCACCGGGTATTCAAGCATCGCCAGCCGCAGGTCGAACCGGGTGCCGTGCGGCGGGACCGACTCGTCCGCGCGGCAGCCGAGGTCCTCGCGCAAGACCGCCCGCAGTTCGTCGAAGCGGATGCGGCCGCGGGCCAACTCCTGGCGAAAGCGGTCTTCGGAGAGGTATGGCTGGCAGCCAAACAATCGTCCGCCCTTGACGACGGCCGCCTCGAACGGCAGATCCTCGAACGCGTGCAGCGTGTTGTGGTGAATGAAGACCGGGATCGGCCCCTGGGCCGGCAGCAGGTGGGCGGCGTGCTCGATCGCGTGCTGGAGGTGGTGCAGGGCGGCGTCCTGCCGGGTACGGGTTCGCGGCGGGGCTGCGGGGGTCGCGGCTTTTGTCAGGGCCACCGTGTTCCTCGTCGGTTCAGGCGGGACGGTCGTGGGCTGTGCCGTCGGGACACAGCGGTCCATGGCAACCGATGTGCCAGTGGGGACGCCGGGCGGCGAAATCCCTGCCATGCACGACAAATCACCACATCGACGCTCTCCGGTTCGCTGAAGACGGCCCCGGAGAGTGGTTGCCGGACGGTCAGTGTGGTCGTCGCCGCAACACCCTCATCGCGTCACCCGCGGCCTGGCCTTCGGCTTGCCCGCCCCCTGGCTCTCGACCTCGGTCCGCTCGGCCCGCAGTTGTTCCAGCACCTCGGTCATGTGCGCGAGGAAGTACTCGCGCAGCGCCTCCAGAACTTTGCCGAACGCCGGATCCCGCAGGCTGTAAAAGGTCTGGTTGCCCGCCCTGCGGGTCTGGACGATGTGCTTGTTGCGGAGGACGGCGAGGTGCTGGGAGGCGTTCGACTGTTCGACGCCCACCTTCTCGCAGAGCTGGTTCACGGACAGTTCGCCCACGGTCAGGCACTCCACGATGGCAACCCGAGCCGGGTGCGCGAGTGCCTGGAAGACGCCGGCCTTGTACCGCCGCAGGCTGTCGAGCATCCATCACCTCTTACCGGAATATTAGTATATTTGAATATATCATCGTCGCCGACCCGGTCAACCTCGATCGGCGCGGCCGGATCCCGCTGAGGGTTCGGGACGGCGCGGGGTCGGCGTCTGACGCCGTCCCAGTGCGTAGCATGACGACGGGCTCGTTCACGGCCAGAGAGGTCTGCGATGACGGGCGTCAGGTTCCGGTTCCTGTGGCCGGTGGTTCTCATCACACTCTGCCTGGTGTCGCTCTGCGCGTTCACCGCCGTCTCGCTGTTCTACCAGCAGGCGGCCACCACTCAGTTACTACGGGAGAACGTCTCCAGCCGGCAGGCGGCCTCCGACCTGCGGGGGTGCTTGAACGTCCTGATCGCCCTGGAGCGGAACCGGGTCGAGTCGGTCTCCGACCTGCACACGCGGGCGGGCGTCTACCTCCAGGAGATCCGCCGATACGCCGACCAACCGGAGGAGCAGGCGCTCTCGGCGGTGCTGGACGGTGGGTTCGCCAAGTACCTCGACCGGTGGCAGGCGCTGCCGCCGCCGGGGAACCCCGGCCATGAGCCGGCCGTGGTCGAGGCCACGCGCCTGCTCGAAGACCGGGTGCTGGAGCCCTGCCGCGAATTCGAGGAGTACAACGACCGGAGAATCGAGAGTTCGACCCTCCACCTGGAGTGGGTCCTCGGGCAACTCGCCTGGGGCATGGCCGGGGTCGGGGCGCTGGGCGGCATCGCCGGGCTGGTGCTCGGGTACGGCGTCGCCCGCGGGCTGAGCCGGTCGATCCGCCGTCTTCAGGTCCAGATCCGCGACGCGGCCGGCAAGCTCGGCGACAACCTGCCGGAGATCGTCCTCACCGGGGACGGCGACTTCCACGGGCTGCATGAGCAGGTGGACCGGCTGACCGCCCGGATCGAGGGGATGGTCGGGCAGCTTCAGCAGCGCGACCGGGAGGTGTTGCGGGCCGAACAGCTGGCCGCGGTCGGCCAACTGGCCGCGGGGGTCGCCCACGAGATCCGCAACCCGCTCACCTCGATCAAGATGCTGGTTCAGGCCGCCCAGGAGGACGGGACCGGAGAGCTGACGGGCGAGGACCTGCGGGTGATCGAGGGGGAAGTCCGCCGGCTGGAGCGGTCGCTGCAAACGTTCCTCGACTTCGCCCGCCCGCCCAAGCCGCACCGCCGGGCGGTGGAGGTGGTCGGCCTCTGCCACCGCGTCCTGGGGTTGGTCCGCGGCCGGGCCGACAAGCAGCGAGTGGAACTGCGGCTCGACGGTCCGCCCGGTGGGCTGATTCTGACCGCCGACCCCGACCAGTTCCAGCAGGTGCTCGTCAACCTCGCCCTGAACGCCCTGGATGCCATGCCGGCCGGGGGCTCGTTGCGGTTCGTCGTCCGCCAGCGTGACAGGGCAGCCGAGATCGAGGTGAGCGACTCCGGGCCGGGCGTCCCGAAGGGGATCCTGCCGCGGCTGTTCGAGCCGTTCGTCAGCGGTAAGGAGACCGGGCTGGGACTGGGTCTGGTCATCTCGAAGCGGATCGTCGAAGATCATGGGGGGAACCTCGCAGCGGCCAACCGGCCCGGCGGCGGGGCGAGCTTCTTCGTCCGACTCCCGACCGCGGCAACCGATGCCCACACTCCTGATCGTTGACGACGAGCCGGCCATCCAGCACGCATTCCAGAGGGCGTTCGGCGGCGGGGACATCACGCTCCGCTCGGCGGCGACCGCGAGCGAGGCGATCGCAATCGTCGAGCGCGATCGGCCCGACGTGGTCGTCCTCGACGTCCAGTTGCCCGATGCATCGGGGATGGACACTTTCCACCGCGTCCGAGCCATCGACGCCCGCATCCCGGTCATCCTGGTGACCGGGCACGGCACCACCGAACTGGCCATCGAGGCTATCAAGGAGGGGGCGTTCGAGTACCTGCTCAAGCCGCTGGAGTTGGCCGAGCTGCGCGACCTGATCCAGCGGGCGGTGCGGTCGAGCCGGCTGATGCGGGTGCCGGCCGCCATGCCGGAGGTCGAGCCGACCCCGCCGGCCGGAGACCTGATGATCGGTCGGTGCCCGGCCATGCAGGAGGTGTACAAGGCGATCGGCCGGGTCGCCCGGCAGGACGTGACGGTGCTGATCGCCGGCGAGAGCGGGACCGGCAAGGAGCTGGTCGCCCGGGCCATCTACCAGCACGGCCACCGGGCCGGCCGGCCGTTCTTGGCGGTCAACTGCGCGGCGATCCCGGAGACGCTGCTGGAGAGCGAGCTGTTCGGCCACGAGAAGGGGTCGTTTACCGGAGCCGACCGCAAGCGGATCGGCAAGTTCGAGCAGTGCAACGGCGGCACCATCTTCCTCGACGAAGTCGGGGAGATGAGCCCGCTCACCCAGGCGAAGATGCTCCGGCTCATCCAGGAGCAGCGGTTCGAGCGGGTCGGCGGGGACGACACGGTGCAGACTGACGTGCGGATGATCGCGGCGACCAACGCCGACCTGGGGAAGATGGTCGAGGACGGCCGGTTCCGCCGCGACCTGTACTTCCGGCTGAACGTGTTCACCATCCACCTGCCGCCGCTACGCGACCGCGGGGACGACCTCGACCTGCTGACCGAGCATTACCTCAAGCGCTTCGGCCAGGAGTTCGACAAGCCGGTCCGGGAGGTGCGCCTGGAGGCGCGGGCCGCGTTGCGGGCGTACCCCTGGCCGGGCAACGTCCGGGAGCTGCAGAGCGCGCTGAAGCAGGCGCTCTTACGGATGCGGGGGTCGGTGCTGGCGGCGGACTACCTGCCGGCCGCGGTCGCCGGCCGGGCGGACAACGGGCCAGCCGAGCCCGACGGGGCGTTCGACTGGGAGGAGTTCGTCGCCGGCCGCATCGCCTCGGGGACCGAGAACCTGTACGCCGAGAGCCTGGAGTTGATGGAGCGCGAGGTGCTGATACGGGTGTTACGGCACACCGACGGTAACCAACTCCGCGCGGCCCGCCTACTCGGTATCACCCGTGGGAGCCTCCGCAACAAGATCCGGGCGCTGGGGATCACCATCGCCCGCTCGGTCTGGTCGGACGACGACCAGCCTGACTCCTGACCGACCACAACTGCCCACCCTGGCAGATTGCGTTTCCAGTTCCATTTCAAGGATTTACTGCTCGTCGCGGCGTCGGCACCCAAGTTGCGTTCTGAGGGCGGACTCGTTCCATTTCCGCCTGAGGGCCGTCCGTGGCCGACCACAGCACTCCCCCCGCTGCTCCGCCGATCGCCCCCGGGTATCTGGCGAACTTCCGCTTCGACGTGATCTCCGGCTTCCTGGTCTTCCTGATCGCCATGCCGCTGTGCCTGGCCATCGCCAAGGCCAGCGGTTATCCGCCGATCGCCGGCATCTGGACCGCCGTCATCGGCGGCATCGTGACCACGTTCCTTAGCAACTCCGAGCTGACCATCAAGGGCCCCGCGGCCGGCCTGATCGTCATCGCGATCGGGGCCGTGACCGAGTTGGGCAAGGAGTTCGCGACGCCCGGCATGTCGGACACCGAGGTCGCCATGACCGGCTATCGGCTGGCGCTGGGCGTCGGAGTGACGGCCGGCGTCCTCCAGATCCTTCTTGGCCTGCTGCGGGCCGGCAGGCTGGTGGACTTCTTCCCGCTCACTCCGGTCCACGGCATGCTGGCCTCGATCGGGCTGATCATCATTATCAAGCAGACCAACGAGGTCCTCGGCGCGGCGCCGTCGAGGGCCGGGCCGATCGAGCTGATCCTGCAACTCCCCGCGACGATCGCCAAGGCGAACCCGGAGATCGCCTGCATCGGGCTGGTGAGCCTGGTCATCCTGTTCGGGCTGCCGCTGCTGAAGCTCGGGTGGGTGAAGCGGGTCCCGGCGCAGCTCATCGTTCTGATCGTGGCCCTGGCGCTCGGGGCGGCGTTCGACCTCAGCCACGAGCACACCTACCTGTTCCCGAGTAACTTCTTCGACTCCGAACACCCGGCCGTGTACGAGGTCGGGCCGAAGTTCCTGGTCAACATGCCGAACGTGCTGGAGGACGCCTCCGCCGCGTTCGCCCTGCCGGACTTCCGCGGCGTCGCCACGGCCACCGGCCTGAAGTACGTCCTGCTGTACTGCCTCATCGGCAGCCTGGAGTCCCTACTCAGCGCGAAGGCGATCGAGCTGATCGACCCGTGGCGGCGCAAGACCAACTTCAACCGCGACCAACTGGCCGTCGGCGTGGCCAACACCATCTGCGCCTCCGTGGGGGCCTTGCCGATGATTTCCGAGATCGTCCGCAGCAAGGCGAACATCGACAACGGCGCCCGCACCCGGATGTCCGACTTCTACCACGCACTGTTCCTGCTGGCGTTCGTGCTGGTGGCGCCGGACCTGATCCACCGCATCCCGAACGCCGCCCTCGCCGCCATGCTGATCTACACCGGCTACCGACTGGCGTCCCCGAGCGAGTTCCTGCGGACGTACCGCGTCGGCAGCGAGCAGTTCGTGATCTTCCTCGTGACGATCGTGACCACGCTGGCGACCGACCTGTTGATCGGCATCGCCGTCGGGATCGCCACCAAGGTGGCGTTCCACATCCTCAACGGGGCCCCGGTGACCGGCCTGCTCCGGTCCCAGGTGGAAGTTCTGCCCGAGGGGGACAGGCTGGTCGTGCTGGTGGTGAAGAAGGCCGCCGTGTTCAGTAACTGGCTGGGGCTGCGGTCGGCCATCTTCAGGCAGGCCGAGGACCGCGACGAGGTGGTGATTGACCTGTCGCAGACCCGGCTGGTCGATCACAGCGTCATGGAGAAGTTGTACGAACTGGAGAAGGAGTTCACCGAGCAGGGCAAGACGCTGTCGATCATCGGGCTGGACGAGCACAGGCCGCTGTCGAAGCACCCGCACGCCGCCCGCAAGTGCAAGGCCCGCCGCGAGCCGGCCAGCACCGCGAGCTAGCGCGCCAGGGCCGGCCGGCGGGCGGGTCGCTCCGGTGAGTGGCGTCTGCGTTTCAACCCCTGTAGGCGCCACCCCGAAAGCGGCCCGTCCGCCGGCCGGCCCCCACGGCTGGACGGTCGCACCAAGTCGATCTTGATTCCCCCACCCCCGGACGGCATACCCCGCCCGGGGGTTGGCTTTTGGGATGGGGGATTCCGTGAGTACCTTCTCCTGGGCCGGACGCTGCGCTGCCGGAATCACTGCCGGAGTTCTCGCCGCGGGCATTGCCGTTGCCCAGCAGCCGGCCGTACTCCCGCCGATTACGGTTCCCGCGGTCCTGCCGTCCACCACGGAGCAGGCCCCGGCGACACCGCCGACCACTGCGCCGCCGACGGCACCGCCCGCTACGCCGCCGGGCCAGTCGTTGTTCCCCGCCCCGGCCGCGACCCCGTCGCCCGTCGCGGCCCCGGCCGCGGAGTCGGTCACGTACCCGACGGCGAAGATCTCCGGGTTCTTCCACCTGGACGCGATCTACTCCCACCAGAGCCCGCTGAACCTGCGGACGGTCGGCCCGGCCCAGGACGGCCTGGACTTCCGCCGCGCCCGCATCGCCGGCGTCGGGAACCTGGCCGAGAATATCACCTACATGCTGGAGTTCGACTTCGCCGCCTCCCAGGCGCGGTTCGTGGACGACTGGGTCACGTTCAGCAAGGTGCCGTTCTTCGGCAACATCCGGGTCGGCCGCTACCGCCAGCCGTTCGGCATGGCCGAACTCACCAGCATCCGCGAGTTGACGTTCCTGGAGCGGTCCTCGTCGTTCGCGCTGGCCCCGTTCCGGCAGACCGGCGTCATGTGGTTCGACACCGCGCAGGACGACCGCGTCACCTACGCCCTGTCCGGCTTCCGCTACAACTCCGACCCGTTCGGGAACGTGTACACGAACATCGACGGGTACGGCCTGGCCGGTCGCGCCACGGCGCTGCCGATCTACGAGGAGAACGGCAGCCTGCTGCACGTCGGGGCGGACTACGGCTACAACCGGGCGGGCGGCACGAACCCGATCCGCTACTCCAGCACGCCGGAGGTCTTCGCCGGCGACGTGACCGGCTCGGTGCTGCTGCCCAACGCCCACAACCTGCCGCCGTACGTGGATACCGGGTCGATCGTGATGAGCGACTCGAACCTGTTCAACCTGGAAGCGGCCTACGCCTACCGCAACTTCCTGGTCCAGTCGGAGGCGCGCTGCGCGGTGGTCCGGCAGGCCGCCGGGGGTACGGTGACGCTGCCGGCGTTCTACGCCCACGCCCGGTACGTCCTGACCGGCGAGAAGATCCCGTACAGCAAGAAGAACGGGGTCTTCACCCGGGTGAAGCCGGACTGCCCGGTGGACAAGGGCGGCTACGGCGCGTGGGAGGTGGCGTTCCGCTGGTCGTACATCGACCTGAACGGCACGAACGGGACGATCAACGGCGAACCGGCCCCCGGCCGGAGCATGAACGTGTTGACGCTCGGCCTGAACTGGTATCTGGTGAACAACGCCAAGTTCCAGTTCAACTACATCCACCCGATCCTGGACGACCCCACCCTCGGCACGTCGAACGCCGACTACTTCGCCGTCCGGTGTCAGATCGACTTCTGACCGGCGCGGCCCCGCCCCCGACCAGGCCATCCTGTTCGGGGGCGTGTCCAAGCCGATGGCACATCCGACCCGCCCACTACTGCTGAGGCGGGGCGACCTCGCGGATCACGGCGCCGCGGTCTTCGCTGAGCACCAGCACCGCGAACCGCTCCACCGGCTGCTGCTGCGGGGTGCTCACCGAGGCGTAGTCGAACCGACCGCGCAGGTCGGTGTACCC
>DATLIF010000146.1:0-11084 GCA_035539575.1 Fimbriiglobus sp.
GTGCTGCGGCCGGCGAGACGCCGGCCCCACCGAATCCTGCGGCAGTTTTGATGGCGCATGAACAGGTCAATCCCCCGCCCCGACCGGCGAATCACCTCTTGCGTCCGGGTACAATGGCCGGACCACCTTCGGGGGACCACCGATGCCTGCCACCCCGCCGGGCTGGGACGACGACGACCGGATCGGCGTCCCCACCGCCGGCCGGGGCGGGGGATTGACCCGTTATTGTGCCATCAAAACGGGTGTAGGATTCGGCGGGGCCGACGTCTCGCCGGCCCCGCCAGACCGCGACCAACCACTCGCCTCACTCCGTCCCCGGGGCGGTCATCTTCTCCGGCCGCACGGCCTGGTCGAACTGATCCGCCGTCAGCAGTCCCGAATTGACCGCCTCCTCGCGCAGCGAGGTGCCGTTCTTGTGCGCCGCCTTGGCGATCTTCGCCGCGTTGTCGTAGCCGATGTGCCGGTTCAGCGCCGTCACCAGCATCAGCGACTCGTTCAGGAACTTCGCGATCTGCTTCTCGTTGGCGGCAATCCCCGTACGGACCGAGCCGCCGGCCTTCGGCTTGATCTTCGACTGGTCCACCTCGATCATCCCCGTCTCCGGGTTGGCGACATACTCCAGCGCCTCGTAGTCGGTCTCCGGCATGTCGGCGGCGCAGTGCTCGCGGTAGCTGCGGCAGGCGTCGGTCAGCAGCCGGACCGAGTGCAGGAAGTTGTGGACGATGACCGGCTTGTAGACGTTCAGCTCGAAGTGCCCCTGCGACGCCGCGAACCCGATGGCCGCGTCGTTGCCCATGACCTGCACGCAGACCATGGTCATCGCCTCGGACTGCGTCGGGTTCACCTTCCCTGGCATGATCGACGAGCCGGGTTCGTTCTCCGGGATGGTGATCTCGGTCAGCCCGCACCGCGGACCGGACGCCAGCCAACGCACGTCGTTGGCAATCTTGGTCAGCGCCGCGGCCAGGGTCTTCAGCGCCCCGCTGGCGAAGACGAACGCCTCGTGCCCGGCCAGCGCCGCGAACTTGTTCGGCGCAGTGACGAACGGCAGCCCAGTGATCTCGGCGATCTTCTTCGCGACCCGTTCGGCGAACTCCGGGTGCGCGTTCAGCCCGGTGCCGACCGCGGTGCCGCCCAGCGCCAGCTCATAGAGCATCGGCAGCGAGTCCTTGACCGCCTTCAGGCCGTAGTCGAGTTGCGCGACGTAGCCGCTGAACTCCTGGCCGAGGGTTAGGGGCACCGCGTCCATCAGGTGCGTGCGGCCGATCTTGACGATCGAGTCGAACTGCTTCGCCTTGGCGGCGAACGTGTCGCGGAGCGCCTGCACGCTCGGAACGAGCCGGTGGACGATTTCTTCCGCCGCGGCGATGTGCATGGCGGTCGGGAAGGTGTCGTTGGACGACTGCGACATGTTCACGTCGTCGTTGGGGTGGACGAAGTCCTTGTTTCCCAACTCGCCGCCGGCGAGCGCGATGGCCCGGTTGGCGATGACCTCGTTGGCGTTCATGTTTGTCTGGGTGCCGGACCCGGTCTGCCAGACCCGCAGCGGGAAGTGGTCGTCGAGCTTGCCGGCGATGACCTCGTCGGCGGCGCGGACGATCAACTCGACCTTCTGCTCGACGGGGAGCCTGTCCTTCTCCTTCTTCTTGAACAGCCCGAGGTCGCGGTTGACGAGGGCGGCCGCCTTCTTGAGGACGCCGAACGCGCGGACGACCGGCCGCGGCATGGTGTCGGCGCCGACGGCGAAGTGGACGAGCGACCGGGCGGTCTGGGCGCCGTAGTACCGGTCGGCCGGCACCCGGATCTTGCCCATGCTGTCGGCTTCGAGGCGGTAGGCGGACATGGAGGGAACCCCCAGGGATGCATAGAGGGTGGAGTGCGGGTATTGTAGAAGTATTCCGCTCGTGTCCGACGGTCGGGGAGGTTCGATCACATGAGCGCAGTCTTTCAACTCGAAGCGCCACTGCGGATGGACGACTCCGGTGCCATCCGGGTCGGTGAAACCCGCGTCTTGATGGTACTGGTGATCGAGGCGTTTCAGGACGGTGCGACCCCGGAAGGGATCGTCTTGCAATACCCAACCCTGAGTCTGGCCGACGTGTACGCGGTGATCGCGTACTATCTCCGCCACAAGGCCGAGGTCGAGGAGTACGTTGCGGATTATAACCGCCAGGCCGAGGAGGTCCGGGCACGGATCGAGGCGGCGCAAAAGGACCTGCCGGACATCCGCTCCCGCCTACTCGCCAGGCGACGGAAGGGCGAGTCTGGCGGCGGGACCGTGGGTGCTCCCTGATGATCTCGCTGCTCGCCGACCACAACTTCCGGGAGCCGATCCTGCGAGGATTGCTCCTGCGGTTGCCCGGCCTCGATGTGGTCACGGCCCGGAGCGCCGGGCTGGCCGGGACGCCCGACCCGGACGTGCTGGCATGGGCGGCAGCCAACGACCGGGTGGTACTCACCCACGACCGGCAGACGATGGCCGGGTTCGCCTACGCACGGGTCGCGGCCGGCGAGCCGATGGTCGGGCTGATCGTCGCCGAGAGTCGGGCCACGAACCGGCGTGTGATCGACGACCTGGAACTGATCTGTGTCGCGACGACCCCGTCCGAATGGGTGAACCGGGTGGAGTTCATCCCGATGTGATGGAGCGGTTCTGAGCGAGCGGGAATTGGACGGCGAATATGACGGAACAAGAAGCGGTGGCGATCGCCACCGCATACCTCACCGAGCAAGCCATCCCGTTCGAGAAGTTGGAACGTGTGTTCTTCGTTCCCGCGTCGGCATTCGGACCGGACGTTCCTTATGCGAAAGACGGGTGGGTCGTCCATTTCGACGACCCGATCCCGAGTACTGATCCAGACGCCGAGGTCCATTCTTGCGACGGACCGTTGATCGTGAGAATCGATCCGATCACGGGTCAGGCGCGGATCGTGATGCTTCTCTGAGTGTTAACGTTCCCGTGCTCGGCTTCGCCTCGCGGCTAACCGGTCTGTCGATCCGCACTCCGAGTTCCGCGTTCCGCAATCAAATTACCGTTCCGTCCGGGATGACTGCGCCGCGTGGGACGCACACGATCCCGTCGCGGACGTGCCACAGGCCGGTCGGCTCGTCGTACTCGACGTGCTTCTCGGCGTTCAAAATCTTCACGTTCGACCCGATCCGGCAGTCCTTGTCCAGGATCGCCCGCTCAATCACCGTGCCGTCGCCGATGTTGAACGACGGCACCCCCGCCGACCGGTTCGCCCGTACCTCCGCCTCCGTCTCGTAGCGGTCCGAGCCGATCATCACCGTGTCCGTCAGCCGACAGTTCTTGCCGATCCGGCTGCGCACCCCGATCAGGCAGTGTTCGAGGGCGGTCCCCTCGCCGACCCGGCCACCCTCGGCCACGACGCTCCGCTTCAGGGTCGCCCCGTCCACCCGGGTGGCCGGCAGGTTCCGCATCCGGGTGTAGATGACACCCTCCGGCGTGTAGAAGTCGAACGGCGGGTCGGGCTCGGCCAGCGCCAGGCTCGACTCGTGGTAGCTCTTGATCGTCCCCAGGTCCTCCCAGTAGCCGTCGAAGAGATGCGCCTGAATCTTCTTGGACTCGACGGTGCGCGGGAAGACCTCCTTGCCGAAGTCAGTCGCCAGCGGGCGAGCGTTGAGGACCTCGAAGAGGAACTCCGCTCGGAACAGGTAGACGCCCATGTTGGCCAGGTAGTGCCGGCCGTTGCACGGGATGCCCCGCTCCTCGATCCAGTCGGCGGGGGTGTGGTACGGCTTGCGCTCCGGCTCGGTCTTCGGCTTCTCGACGAAGCTGCTCACCCGGCCAGAGTCGTCCATCCGCATCAGACCGAACCCGGCCGTCTGGTCCTCCTTGACCGGGATGGCGGCGATGGTCGCGTCGGCGCCGCTGTCGCGGTGGGTCTTGAGGAGCTGGCGGTAGTCCATCCGGTAGAGCTGGTCGCCGGAGAGGATCAGGACGTCCTGGCACCCCTCGTTCTTGACGTACAGGGCGTTCTGCCGGACCGCGTCGGCGGTCCCCTGATACCAGTCGGACGCCTCGTAGGTCTGCATCGCCGCGAGGACTTCCACGAACCCGCGGTTGAACATGTCGAACTTGTACGTGTTGGCGATGTGCCGGTGCAGGCTGACCGACAGGAACTGCGTCAGCACGTAGATGCGGTTGAGCCCGCTGTTGAGGCAGTTGGAGATGGGGATGTCGATGAGCCGGTACTTGCCGGCGACGGGGACGGCCGGCTTGGCCCGGAGCTTGGTCAGCGGGTAGAGCCGGGTGCCCTTGCCGCCGCCGAGGATCAGGCAGAGGACCGAGCGGTCGGTGGACATGAGAGCCTCGCGGGGCGAACGTGGGACGTTGACCGGATGTTATCCCACGGAGGGCGGAAGCGGGCAACGGGTTTTTGGCGAACGGCCGGCGTGAGCCGGCCGGTGGAATCGCTCTAACCAGCCGGCGGTGCGTTCCCACCAGCCGGCTCACGCCGGCCGTTCGCCAGATACGCCCCCACTCGTTCCGCCACCACCGCCGCCCGCTCGGCCACGTCGGGCATCGACACGCCGTGGAGGGCGTTGCCGGCGACGAACAGCCCAGGGTGCTGCCCGACCGCCGCCTCGACTCGCGTCACCCGCTCCAGGTGGCCGACGTGGTACTGCGGGATCGCCCGCGGCCAGCGGACCACCTGCCGGAAGACCGGCTCGCCGCGAACGCCTAGCGCTTGTTGCATCTCGCGGTGACAGCCTCCGATCAGGGCGTCGTCGTCCCGGTCGAACACCTCCGGCCGGCCGGCCCCGCCGCACAGCACCCGCCACAGCACGAACCCCGGCGGCGCCCGGTCCGGGTAGATGCTCGAACACCACTGCACCCCGAGCACGTCGCGGCGGGTGTGCTGCGGGGCGATGTACCCGAACCCGTCGGGGGCCTGCGCGTCCGCCTGCCGGTAGCCCAGCCCCACGACCGCGACGCGGTTGTACAGGATCGCGGCCAGGTCATCGGCCAGCGCCGCGTCCAGGTCGGCCAGCGCGGTCGCCTGCTCGTAGGCCGGGCAGGCGAGGACCACCGCATCGGCTTCCCACGAATCGTTCCCTTCGCCGCGGACGCGCCAGCCCGCACCGGTCCGCTCGACCCGCGTCACCCGCACCCCGGTCTTGACGCTCACCCGGCCGGCCAGCGCCTCGACCAGCGCCCGCAGCCCCTCGCGGAACGACCACGCCCGCGTCGGGGCCGGCTTCTCGCCGCGGGCCACAGCGTCGCGCTTCTTCGCCTTCATCGACCGCAGGAACCCGCGCAGGACGCTCCCCGTCTCGTCCTCGAACTGCGCCAGCCGCGGGAAGCACGCCCGGACGCTCAGCGCCTCCGGGTCGCCGGCGTAGATGCCGGTGACGAGCGCGTCCATGAACACGTCGGCGGCTTCCTTGCCGAACCGCCTCCTGGCGAACGCCGTGACAGACTCATCAGCAGGGGCGTCTGCCGGCCGACGGCGGAACGGCTCGCGGAGTAGCGCGAGCTTGCCGCCGACGGAGAGCAGCGGCGTGGTGAGGATGCCCGGCGGCGACGACGGGAGCTTGTGGAGCCGGTCGTGGATGTAGACGAACCGGTTCCGCCGCGACCCCTCGCTGGCGGCGACGAGCCGGTTGTCGAGGCCCAGGTCGCGGCAGAGCCCGACCGCGCCGGGCTTGTTGTCGAGGAACCCGTTCGGCCCGGTCTCCAGGCGGAACCCGTCACGGTGCTCGGTCCAGACGGTTCCGCCGGGCCGGTCGCGGCCTTCGAGCAGGGTGAGTTCGAGTTCGGGCCGCGCCTGCCGGAGGCGGAACGCGACGGCCAGCCCGCTCAGGCCGGCCCCGACTACAACGACGCGGGACATGCGGACATGCTACGAACCGGCAGGCCAATCGCGAGCCGCCGCCAGTCGGCGGCTCGCTTCGGGCTCCGACACGCATCAGTACCTCAGTTCCACGCCCAGCGTCCAGCCCTGCAGCCAAACGTCGCTGGTGTCGTTGCGGAACGCCGGCCGGCCGGCCGCGGGGTTGACCGTCAGGTCGATCTGCTCCGACGCCCGCCGCACCTCGCTCCAGTACAGGAACGTGTACCCCGCGTTCACCTTCAGGCAGTCGGTCAGGCAGTATCCGACCTTCAGCCCCGCTTCCGGGACCACCGCGAAGGACGAGGTCGAGTCCGAAAGCGTGTTCGACGGCATCACCAGCAGCCCCGACGGCACGGCCGCAGTGACCGCCGGACCCGCGAACTGCGTCGTCCCGACCGTGTCGGCCTCGGACACGGTCACGCCCATCGCCACCTTGGTCGTCAGCTCCAACGTCAGCCCGGACGCCAGCCGGCAGCCGGTGACCAGCCCGACCTGCGGGCCGTGGAAGTGGTTGCGGGTGCGGAAGGAGTCGTGCGACAACACCTGGATCGTGGCCTCGGGGGGGATCGGTATCCGCTGCGTGGTGGCCGTCCACACGTCCACCGTGTCGCCGAGGTGCAGGTAGCGGTAGCCGGCGACCAGGTCCACCCGGCAGCACTCGCCGCAGCGGAGCGCCCGGCGGTAGTTCACGTCCCCGCCGATCACGCGCGTGTCCGCCGACGCGGTGATCCCGCCCGGGGCCAGTCCGGTGACCGGGGAGCCAGCGTTGAGCCCGTCCGGGCCGACGATCGGCCGCGCCAGCACCACCCCGCCCGGGCCGGATGAGCCGACGAACCGCTCGCTCAGCCCGCCCAGGAAGATCAGACCCGCCTCGACGCCGCTGGTCTGCGCGTCGTCGAACCAGTACCCGACGCGGGCCTGGAGGCCGGGCCGGGTGGAGTGCAGCTCGCGGCGGCCACCGAAGAGGATTGGGCCGGGGCCGTCCAGCGCTCCGGCCGTCGGGAACGGGCTGCCGGGCGCGGCCGACGTGACCAGCGGCGGCACCCACACCCCCTGCGTCGCCCCGTACAGGAAGTCCGCCGACGCCCACAGCCGCCCCCCCTTCGCCTGCGCCGGCTCGCACGGCACGGTCTGGCCGCAGTCCACCACGCCCGGCTGGGGGGCGCCCGGCGTCGGCCCGTAGTGGTAGATGGCGACCGGGGCCGCGATCGGCGCCCCGACCGGCAAGAGCACCGGCGCAACCAGCTTGCCGTTGGGGATGAACGGCACCGTGCCGGGGCCGGGCGGCAGCGGGGTGGCGAAGATCGGCTCGCCGAACTGGGCGACGGCTGGCGCGGTCCACGAAGTGAGAACGACCAGACCCGCGGTCAGTCGGGAAAGTAGTTGGCGCATCGGGAGTTCCTCCGTCCAGGCGCCCCGGGCAAGGGGCGGACAACCGGACAGATCGGCACCCCGGGTAATGTCGCTGTGTAAGGCGGAACCCGGATGACCGGAATCCCCCGGAAGATGTGCCGTCTTGACTTAAGGTGCATAATGCTCCGGCAAGACGGGTTCGCCGGGTTCATCCGAATAATCCGGTTATTGTCTTGACGTGGAAATAATTTTCAGGCTATTCTGTAGACGCGAAAAGGTAGAACGACCTCCGCCGAAGTGTCCTATGTTCTGATCGAGTCGTGGCACCGGACGTGCAATGTCCGTCCGCCCGACAGCGGTCAGCCGCCATAGTGAAGGAAAACTCAAGGCCCGCCGCGACGGCACCGAACGTGCAACACCACGCGGCCTATCCAGGAGGGATGACCATGCTCGTTCTGACCCGCAAGCCCGGCGAACAGATCATCATCGCGGACAACATCCGCATTACCGTGGTGAGCGTCGGCCCCGGCCGCGTGAAGGTGGGCATCGAGGCGCCGCCGTCTGTGAAGGTGGACCGCCAGGAGATCCACGAGAAGAAGCAGTTCGAGACGGCCGCCGACGAGCCGCAACCGCACGTCGTCGAAGTGACCCCGTTGCTGCACAACCGGATCGCCGCCAAGCTGCCGCCGGCCGCCGACCGGCCGCTGACGCGCCGGTTTCCGCGCAAGCCGCGGTAAGTGTAACCTGTTCTGCTGCAACAATTCCCACCCCCGGTCGTCGTATTTACAACACCGACGACGCCTCTTACGACCGGGTGTGGGATGTTCGCTTTTCTGTTTACCACCTGTCTGCTCGGCGCCGACCCGGCGCCCCAATCCGCGAAAGACGCATTCCAGCCGCTGAACCCGTTGATCGGGGCCTGGAAGGGGACCGGCTACCCCGACGGCACCCGCACAGAACGGCAGAAGGGGTTCTGGGCGGAAACGCTCACCTGGGAGTGGCGGTTTGACCAGTCCGACGTGCGGCTGACGGCCGCCATCGATAAGGGCAAGCACTTCACCCGCTGGGACCTGCGGTATCTGCCCGGGAAGAAGGTTTACCAGTTGACCGCGGTCACGCCGGACCGGGAGACGCTTCTGTTCACGGGCGTTCTCGGCTCCGGGAAACAGAAGGAACAGGTTCTCACCCTGGAGCGAACCGACTCCGCCAGGAAGGAGGACCAGCGGCTGGTGGTCACACTGCTGCACCACAACCGGTTCCTGTACCGATGGGAGACGAGGCCGGCCGGGGCGGGGGCGTTCACCCGCAAGTATCAGGTCGGGGCGACCAAGGAGGGGGAGCCGTTCGCCGACGTGCCGAAGGGGCCGGAGTGCGTTGTCAGCGGCGGCAAGGGGACCATCGCGGTCAGCCACAAGGGGAAGACGTACCACGTCTGTTGCTCGGGCTGCCGCGACGAGTTCCGCGCGGACCCGGAGAAGTACGTCCGGGAGTACGAGGCGAAGAAGAAGTAAGTCCCGGGGCCGTGGTCCCAGGTCGATCTGGTCATCCCGCCGCGGTTCCGTCAGAATGCCCCCACGATGAGCCTGCTGTCCCGCTTCCGGTTCCCGCTGCGCCGGCCGGCCCGCCCGTGGCGGCTGGCCGCCCGCGTCGCCGGGCTGGCCCTCGTCGTGTTCGTCGGGGCCGAGGCGGTGCGCGTGGTCGGCGGAACCAACCGGCACGCGGTCATCCCGGGCCGGGTGTACCGCTGCAGCCAGCCGACCGAGGCCCACCTGCGCGAGATGGTGCGCGACTACCACGTCCGCACGGTCATCAACCTCCGCGGGGTGTCGCACGTCCACGACTGGTACAAGATCGAGGCCCGCACCCTGCACGATCTGAACGTCTCCCAGGAAGACGTCACGTTCTCGGCGAACCGGCTGCCGCCGCCGTCGGAGCTGCGGCGGCTGATCGAGGTACTCGACCACACCGAGTACCCGATCGTCTTCCACTGCAAGCAGGGAGCGGACCGAACCGGGCTGACGGCGGCGGTCGTGCTGCTGCTCTCCCCGGACGCGACGCTGGCCGACGCGATGCGGCAACTCTGGCCGCGGTACGGGCACTTCCGGTTCGGCCGGACCGCCGCCATCGACGAGTTCTTCGACCTGTACAAGGCGTGGCTCAAGAGCCAGGGAACTGAGCACAGCCCGGAGCGGTTCCGCCACTGGGCCTTGAACGTGTACACGCCTGGCCCGGCGCGGTCGGAGCTGGCGTGGCTCGACGGGCCGCCCGGCGCGGTGCCGGCGGGCCGACCGCTGGCGCTGCGGGTGCGGGCGACGAACCGCTCCATCGAGCCGTGGGAGCTGAAGCCGGGCGACTTCGCCGGCATCCACCTGAGTTACATAGTGGCCGACCAGACCGTGCGAACGGTCGCCGGCGGGCGGGCCGGGCTGTTCCGGGCCACAGTCCCGCCGGGCGGGTCGATCGAACTGACGCTGGCGTTGCCGCCGCTGGCGCCGGGGAAGTACGTCCTGGCCGCGTTCATGACCAACGCGACCGGGGCCGGGGTGCCGATCCGCTCGACCTCGTTCACGCAGTTCGGCGACGAGTCGCTGATGGCGGAGTTGGTCGTGAAGTAACCCCCTGGGAGCGCGGCCGTCCCGGCCGCTCTGGCTCCACACGGACGGGGTGCTTCGGCGTCGTCAGAGATTCCCGACTCGCTCAGTTAGTGTCGTGTTCATCGGGGTCTAGCGAGCCGCTGACGCCAGTCGGCGGGTGTCGGGTCGAATCACCCGCCGACTGGCGTCGGCGGCTCGCCACACCGGAATGAAAACCACACCAGAGCGGCCGGGACGGCCGCGGTCCCAGGGTCGAACGGAGTCGCCCATGCCCCCTCTGTCGGTCGTCATCCCGGTGAAGGACGAGCGCGGCAACGTCCGCTCGTTGGTGGAGCGGCTCCGCGCGGCGCTGGGCGACGGCCCGCCGTGGGAGGCGGTGTTCGTGGACGACGGCAGCACCGACGGCACGCACCTGGAGTTGGAGCGGGAGGCGGCCGCGGACCCGCGGGTCCGCGTGGTCCGGCTTCGGCGGAACTTCGGCCAGTCGGCGGCGCTGCAGGCCGGGTTCGATCACGCCACCGGCGACGTGATCGTGACCATGGACGGCGACCTGCAGAACGACCCGGCCGACGTTCCGGCGATGCTGGCCAAGCTCGACGAGGGCTACGATGTGGTCCTCGGCGAGCGGCACAACCGCCAGGACAGGCTGCTGGTGCGCAAGCTGCCGAGCCGGGCGGCCAACTGGCTGATCCGCAAGGTGACACGAGTGCCGTTCCGCGACTTCGGCTGCACCCTTCGGGTGATGCGGCGGGAGGTCGTGGACGGGATGTCGCTTTACGGCGAGATGCACCGGTTCATCACCGCGTTCGCCGTCCAGCAGGGGGCGCGGGTGGCCCAGGTTCCGGTCCGCCACCACCCGCGGACGGCCGGGACGTCCAAGTACAACCTGACCCGCACGGTCCGTGTGCTACTGGACCTGGCGACGGTGAAGTTCCTGGCCAGCTACCAGACCCGGCCGATGCACCTGTTCGGGACGGTGGGGCTGGGCCTGATGGCGCTGGGATTGCTCAGCCTCGCGGCGACGGTGGCGATGAAGTTCGCCGGCACCGACATGACCGGCAACCCGCTGCTGCTCCTGAGCACGCTGCTGGTGCTGGTGGGGGTGCAGTTCGTGTCGCTGGGACTGATGGGCGAGGTGCTGGCACGGATCTACTTCGAGAGCCAGGGGAAGGCGCCCTACGTCGTCCGCGAGACGCACAACCTTGCCACGGAGCGGGCGCGGACGGCGGCGTGAGTCGTCTTGGGAGGGCGAGGCTCCTGCCGAGCCTGAGGCTCCCGA
>DATLIF010000147.1:0-10214 GCA_035539575.1 Fimbriiglobus sp.
AAGGAGCCACCCGCGCCCGCGCCGATGACGAGCGGCTCGCCCGTGGTCAGGTCGAACCGGGCCGGGTCGAAGTGGACTGACTTAGCCACCGGCTTGCCGTCCACGTACAGCTCGAGCACGTCGCCCCTCCGCACGGCGGCGACGTGGCGCCAGCCCACGGGTAACTCCCGATCGTGCGTGACGCACACGCCCGCGGTCAGGGAATGCACCCGGCCCGACGGCAGCGTGCTGCAGAACAGCCGGCCGCGGTACTGGGCCATCGTCCACGCGCGGCGGTACTTCACGTCCGGGGTCTTGTCGAGCTGGGCTGTCCGCGTCCACGACTGGCCGCCGTCGTGGCGGTACACCTCGGCCAGCGGTAGCGAGCCCGCGTACAGGTGGCCGTTGTGGACGAGCATCCCCATCACCTCCAGTTCGCCCCCGAGCCGGCCCATGTCCTCCCAGGCTTCGCCGTCCGTCAGGCGGTACGCCTTGCCGCTCGGCCAGGTGCCGACGCACAGCCGGCCCCGCTGCACGGCGAACGAGTAGGTCTGGGTGTTGTCTTCGAGTTGTCCGTAGTCCTTCCACGAGCTGCCGTCGTACCGGTACACCCGGCCGCCGTCATAGCTCGTCGCCCACAGGTGCCCGCCGTGGACCGCCAGCGACTCCACCCGCTTGCCGTCCGGGACGGGCTGTGCCTCCCAGCGGCCGCCGGCCTCGTACCGGAAGAACCCGGCCGGCCGGTACAGGGACGAGGCATACAGACGGTCCTTGTAGACCACCAGGCCGCCGACCGCCTCGGTTTCGGGGAGTCGGCCGACCTCGGTCCAGGCGGTGCCGCCGTCGTACCGATAGACTCCGCCCCCGCGATTCGGGTTGCCCGACTCGGGGAGGGCCGACCCGGCGAAGCGGTACTTCGCCGTCGCCGCGTACAGCTTCCCACGGTACACGGCCATCGCCGACACCGCGTTGCACTTGTCGGGCGCACCGCAGTCGGCCCACCGGCCCGGACCCTCGTACCGGTAAACCCGACCGACGTCGTCCTTCCCGTTACCGCACGTCCCGGCGTACAGGCTTCCGTCGTGGACCGCCAGCGCGAACGCGAGGACCGCGTTCCCCGGCCGCCCCTCGTCCGCCCAGGTCGGCTCCGTGCCGGCATCGATCCCGAACTGGAGTTGCCTCACGTTCGGCTGGCTGCTCGTCACCCCCGTGTTGGTCCGCAGCGACAGGTTGAACCCGAACCTCTTCTTCGGGTCGTACATCGTGACGAGGTCGCCGGGCTCGCCGCCGCAGCGGAGCCACAGGGCGACGGTGAAGTCGCCGGCGCCGAGGCCCAGCCGCCGATCCGGACTGACGGTCAGGCGGGCCGAGCGTCCGTCGAACGTGGCGGCCGGGGTCTTGTCGTCCGGCGCGGCCGCGCCGAACCCGACGCCGTGGGGCGTGGCGTGGAGCTTGTTGCCGGACGAGTCGGTCCCGTCGGCGGCGAGCCGCCAGTGACCGATGAGGTGAGGTTCGGCCGCCGGCAGATGGCCGGCCAGCACGCCGAGCCACACCGCAACCGCCAGCACGCCCTGCCGCTTCCCGCCTGATCTGCGATTCATCGTGACGCTCCCTTGGCAACGCACAGCCCGGCACACAACGGACCGCGATTGTAACGTGTCGTCAGGCTCCCCGCCCGTGGCCGCAACCTGGACGGAGCATAGAACCCTACTAGCCCGCCGGCAGCGCGGGCGACCCTCCCGGCTGTCTTCACTGGAGCCACCCATGACGCGACGTCTGTTCGTGTCTCTGTTCGGCGCGGCGCTGATCGCGGCCACGACCACCTTCGCCGCGGACGGCAAGCCCGTCCGCGTGCTCATCATCACCGGCGACCACGGCCACGCCTGGAAGGAGACCACGCCGTTCCTCAAGGGCGTGCTCTCGAAGGCCGGGATGACCGTGGACGTGACCGAGACGCCGGCGAAGGACCTGACGGCCGACAACCTGGCGAAGTACGACGTGCTGTTGCTCAACTACCGGGACACCAAGAAGGGCGGGCCGGACACCCGCTGGTCGGACGACAACAAGCGCGCGTTCGCAGAAGCCGTCCGCGGCGGCAAGGGATTGGTCGTCTACCACCACGCCTCCTCGGCGTTCGTCGGCGACAACGACCTGGACCGGGAGTTCGAGAAGGTCATCGCCGGCGGCTGGCGGAAGCAGGGCAACCACGGCAAGCGGCACGAGTTCTCGGTGACGGTCCGCAAGGCGGACCACCCGATCACGAAGGGCCTGCCGGCCGAGTTCGCCCACCCGAACGACGAACTGTACCAGAACTCGGTCATCACACCGGGCGCCGTGGTACTGGCGACCGCGTACTCGGACAAGTCCAAGGACCCGAAGAACACTGACAAGCACGAGCCGATGGTCTGGGTGGCGAACTACGGCAAGGGCCGGGTCTGCGAGATCGCGCTGGGCCACGACGTGCCGGCCATGAAGGGGGCCGGGTTCCAGACGCTCCTGGCCCGCGGCGCCGAGTGGGCGGCGACCGGCGAGGTCCGCACTCCGGTTCCGGCCGGGTTGAAGGGCGCCGCGGGGAAGTGACCGCCCCCGCCGGTCGGGCGAATTCGGCGTGCGTTGACGGGGCGGATCGGCTATCCTGATCTGATCCTGCCTGGGATCTCGTCAACCCGCCGAATTGCCTGACCATGACCCGTTCGCTCCGGACCGTGTTCGCCTGTGTCTGTTGGCTCGCGCTCGCCCCGACCGCCGGGCCTGCGGCCGAGCGGCCGGCCGTCACGTTCGAGCGCGACATCCAGCCCATCCTGGCCCGCTACGGCTGCAACGCCGGCGCCTGCCACGGCAAGGCCCGCGGGCAGAACGGCTTCGCCCTGTCTCTGCTCGGCTTCGATCACCAGTTCGACTACGCAGCTATCGTGCAGGAGACCCGCGGCCGTCGCATCTTCCCGGCCGCCCCGGACGCCAGCCTGCTGTTGCTCAAGTCGTCGGGCCAGGTGCCACACGGCGGCGGCAAGCGGCTGCCGATCGACGACCCGAACTTCGCCAAGCTGCGGCAGTGGATCGCGACCGGCACGCCGCGGACCCCGGCCGACGCGCCGAAGCTCGACCGCATCACTGTCACGCCGCCCTCGCGCTCGCTGGCCCCGAACGCCACCCAGCAACTGGCCGTCACCGCGCACTACTCTGACGGCACGACCGAGGACGTGACGAAGCTCACCGCGTTCCAGTCGAGCGAGAGCGGGTACGTCGCCGTGGACGAGTGGGGGCTGGCGAAGTCCGGCCCGCTGCCCGGCGAGGCGGCCGTGATGGCTCGGTTCATGCACAAGTTCGCCGTCTGCCACGTCGTCGTGCCGATGCCGGGGACGGTCCCGGACGAGGTGTACGCGGGCCTGCCGCGCAAGAACTTCATCGACGGCCTCGTCTGGGGCAAGCTCCAGAAGCTCGGCGTCACACCATCGGAATCGGCCCCGGACGCCACCTTCCACCGGCGGGCGTACCTGGACGTGATCGGCCGCCTGCCGACGCCGGAGGAGTCGCGGGCGTTCCTCGCCGACACGGACCCGGCGAAGCGCGGCAAGCTGATCGACGCCCTGCTACAGCGGCCGGAGTACGCCGACTTCTGGGCGAACAAGTGGGCCGACCTGATCCGCCCGAACCCATACCGGGTCGGCATCAAGGCGGTGTTCAACCTCGACGCCTGGCTGCGCGACAGCTTCCGCAAGAACAAGCCTTATGACCAGTTCGTGCGCGAGTTGCTGACCGCGCGGGGCAGCACGTTTCAGAACGGCGCCGCGGTGATGTTCCGCGACCGCCGCGAGCCGGACGAGATCGCCACCATCGCCAGCCAGTTGTTCCTCGGCGTCAGGCTTGACTGCGCGAAGTGCCACCACCACCCGTTCGAGGTCTGGAGCCAGGACGACTTCTACAGCTTCGCGGCATTCTTCGCCCGCGTCGGGCACAAGGGGACCGGCCTCTCCCCGCCAATCTCCGGCGGCGAGGAGTTCGTCTATGCCGCGCCGAAGGGGCAGGTCAAGCACCCCGTCACCGACGAGGTGATGCCGATGAAACCGCTCCTCGGCAAGGCCGTGACCGTGCCCGAGGACCGCGACCCGCGCGAGGCGCTGGCTGACTGGGTGACGGCCCCGGACAACCCGTTCTTCGCGAAAGTGATCGTCAACCGGGTGTGGGCGGACCTGATGGGCCGCGGCATCGTCGAGCCGGTGGACGACCTGCGGGCGACCAACCCGCCGTCTAACGGCCCGCTGTTGGACGCGCTCGCCGCCGACTTCCGCAAGAACGGGTACGACCTGAAGAAGCTGATCCGCACGATCTGCACCAGCCACGCCTACGGGCTGTCGTCGCTCCCGAACGACCGCAACGCCGGTGACGGCCGGAACTACTCGCGGCACTACCGCCAGCGGTTGCGGGCCGAGGTACTGCTGGACGCGCTGTGCGACGTAACGGGTATGAAGGAGAGCTTCGCCGCGATGCCGTCCGGATCGCGGGCGATGGAGCTGTGGACGGTGCGGAGTCAGTCGGTGTTCCTGGACAGCTTCGGCCGGCCGGACCCGAACCAGGACCCGCCGTGCGAGCGGACGAGTGACACGACCGTGGTGCAGGCGCTGCACCTGATGAACGCCCCCGGCGTGCAGGAGAAGATCACCGCCGACGCCGGCCGCGCCGCGAAGCTCGCCGCGATCCAGAAGACGGACGCCAAACTGGTCGAGGAGGTGTATTTGCTCGTCTACGGCCGCCCGCCGACCGATGACGAGAGAGCGGCCTGCCTGAGGTGGTTTGAGAAACCCGGCACGAAGCGCCGGCAGGCGGTCGAAGATCTGATGTGGGCGCTGCTGAACACGCCGGAGTTCGTGTTCAAGGACTGATACAATGGGGCGAACGCGGTGGATTACCCATGAGGGCTAACCATGTGGGACTCGATCGATCCCGCGATCCTCGCCCAACTGCCACGACAGTCCGCGAACGGCGCCGTGGCGAACGGCCTCCCTCCCCCCGGCCGGACGGATTGGGCCGGCGCGATCCGTGCGTTGGAGCGGTTCCGACGGGAGTACGCGGAGGACGACTGGGACGGGCAGGGCGCGGTCGCCGTCAGCGGCGAGCTGATCGACAGTGCGGCGGCACTGGCGGCCGCGCTGGAACGGCAGGGCGTAACCGCCCCGACCTGGACTCTGCCGGGACCGGACGGGTCCGTCAGCTACTCGTGGGATCTGGGGGCCGGGGCGACGGCTGAGATCGAGGTGACCGGGCCGACATCGGCCGAAGTGGTTGTATTGGCGTCGGACCGCCCGGCCGGTCACTGGGTACTCGGCCCCGGAGCTACCGCCCGATGAAGGACGAGGGCGAGCCGGTTACGCCGGACGAGTTCGTCATTCGCCTGATCTGGTGGGACTTCTACGATGCCACGGCCGACCCGGTCCTGCACCCGAAGGCGTTCCTGCCCAAGCCGAGCGAGACGGACGGGATCTCCGTCTTCCGGGCGGCGTGTCTCTCCGACCCGACGGAGGTTCTGGCGGTGATCGCGGAGGAGAAGCGAGGCAAGTACGCCGTCGCGATGCTCCCGGTGTCGGAGGTCGTTGCAGTCGGGTTGACGGTCCAGCCCGCGAAGATCGACGCGATCCCCGGCCACACGGTCCTCCCGGAGTTGAACGCCACTGCCGTCGGGGCGGATCGACCACGCTGGAAGTTGGTGCAGAAGCGGCTGGCCGAGATCGCGAGCAAGAACGTCGTGCGTGTGCCCACGGCACCGCGCCAGTGAAAGGGGCTTCCGATGGCCGTCTGGACCAACTGCGCCGGCGTCAGCCGCCGGGACTGCCTGCAGATCGGGCTGACCACGCTGCTCGGCGGCGGGCTGGCGTCCGCGCTGCGTGCCCGGGCCGCGTCCGGCGGCAATCCCGCCGCGCAGGCCAAGGCGTGTATCCTCATCTGGCAGGATGGCGGGCCGACCCACTACGAGACGTTCGACCCCAAGCCCGACGCCCCCGCCGAGATCCGCGGCGAGTTCAAGCCGATCCCGACCAGGATCCCCGGCGTCCACTTCGCCGAGCACCTGCCGAAGCTCGCCGGCATGGCCGACAAGCTGGCCGTGGTGCGGTCGATCCGCCACGACCAGGGCAACCACGGGGCCGGCAACCACTACCTGATGACCGGCGCCCCGCCGCGCATCCCGGTCGGGTGCGGGGCGTTCGTCAGCTTTCACCCCAGCCTCGGGTCGGTCGTCGCCCACGAGAAGGGGGCGCCCGCCGGGCTGCCGGCGTACTTCTCGATGCCGCAGATGTCCCGGTCCGGCGGACCGAACTTCCTCGGCGCGAAGTACGCCCCGTTCGTCGTGGCCGAGGACCCCAACAACAAGAACTTCCGCGTCCGCGACGTCGCCCTGCCCCGCGGCCTGACCGGCGAGCGGTTCGAGGGCCGGACCGAGCTGCGCGACGAGGTGGACCGGTTCCGTCGCATCCTCGACAAGGCCGCCGGCGACCCGGCCGCCGCCCTCGACGAGAACTACCGCCAGGCCCACGACCTGATGGACTCGAAGGAAGCGCAGGCCGCCTTCGACATCGGAGCCGAGCCGGACAAGGTCCGCGACACCTTCGGCCGCACCGCCTTCGGGCAGCGGGCGCTCCTCGCCAGAAGGCTGGTCGAGGCCGGCGTCCCGTTCGTCACCCTCTACGACGGCGGCTGGGACCACCACCGCGACCTGTTCAACTCGCTCAAGAAGCGGCTGCCGACCTGGGACCAGACCGTCTCGGCCCTCATCGCCGACCTGGACCGGCGCGGCCTGCTGGAGACGACGCTGGTGGTCGCGCTCGGCGAGTTCGGGCGGACGCCGAAGATCAACAAGGACGCCGGCCGCGACCACTGGTCGAACGCGATGAGCGTACTGATCGCCGGCGGCGGCACACCCGGCGGGCGGGTGGTCGGAGCGACCGACCCGCGGGGCTACGCGGCCGTCGAGCGGGTGCTGGCCCCGGAGAACTTCGCCTCGACGATCTACACCAAGCTCGGCATCGACCCCGGCAAGCTCCTCTATGCCCCGAATGGCCGACCGAGCCACCTCGTCTCCGACCCGGCCCCGATCAAGGAACTGATGGGGTAAAGACGGGACTAACCACAGAGGCGCAGAGACACAGAGAAGACAGTATGACCTGTTTCCGATTATTCTTCACACACTGTTTCCTGTCTTCTCTGTGCCTCTGTGCCTCTGTGGTTAGTTCTTCTTCTGCGGCCCCGAGTGTGACGTACCTTTATCCGGCCTGCGCCCGGCAGGGGACGACTGTCGAGGCGTCAGCCGGCGGCACGTTCGACAAGTGGCCGGTCCAGGTCTGGGTCAGCGGCAAGGGTGTCACCGGCCGCGCCGGCAAGGAGAAAGGCAAGCTCTCGTTCACCGTCGCCGCCGACGCCGTTCCCGGGACGTACTGGGTGCGCGTCCACGACGAGACCGGGGCGAGCGGGTTGCGACCGTTCGTCGTCGGCACGCTCGACGAGGCGTCCGAGAAGGAGCCGAACGATGAACCGGGCAAGCCTCAGCCTGTCGAACTGCCGGCGGTCATGAACGGCCGGTTGGAGAAGGCCGGCGACGTGGACGCCTTCGCGGTGAAACTCCGCAAGGGCCAAACCCTGGTCGCGGCGGTGGAGGCGAACCGCACCCTCCGATCGCCGGTGGACGCGGTGCTGCAAGTCGTCTCGCCGGGCGGGTTCGTGCTGGAGCAGGGCAACGACCACGCCGGCCTCGACCCGCTGGTCGCGTTCGCGGCCCCGGCGGACGGCACCTACGCCGTCCGGGTGTTCGCGTTCCCGTCCACCCCCGACAGCAGCATCCGGTTCTCCGGGTCCGATGCGTCCGTGTACCGGTTGACGCTGACCACTGGCGGCTACGCGGATCATGCCTGGCCACTGGCGGTGACGCGTGACGGATCCGCCCGGGTCGCACTCGTCGGCTGGAACATCCCCGAGGCGGCACGGTCCGTCCCGGTCCCCGACGGCGACGGTGCAGTCGTGGTGCGGCATCCCCGGGTCGGGAATCCAGTGTCGGTGGCCGTCGAGCAGCACCCATGCTGGCTGGCCCCGGCGGCGATGAAGGAGCGAGACCCGCTGGCCGCGCCGTTCACCGTCACCGGCCGGTTTGAGAAGGCCGGGCAAGCCGACCGATTCCGGGTTGCAGGTAAGAAGAGTCGCACGCTCACGGTGCGGTGTGAGTCGCCGTCGCTGGGGCTGGCCGCCGCGCCGGTCGTCGCGATCGTCGGCCCGGACGGCAAGCAACTGGCCCGGGCGGAGCCGCGGCGGCCGGACTCCGACGCCGACCTGGAGTTCACCCCGCCGGCCGACGGGACGTACACGGTCGAGGTCCGCGACCTGTACGGCGCCCAGGGGCCACGACATGCCTACCGGCTGACCGTCCGGCCACCCCAGCCGGACTACGCGCTCACGGTACCGGCCGACCGGATCGCCTTGAACCCGGGGAAGCCCGCCGAAGTGATCGTGGCGATCACCCGCCGGGACGGGTTCCCCGACGACGTGACGCTCAAGGTGGAGGGACTGCCGGACGGGGTGAAGGCCGCTGTCGTCCCGCCGGCTGGCAAGCCGGACCCCGGCAAGCTGACCCTCCGCTTCACCGCGGACGGGAAGTACGAGCCTGGACCGGTGCGGATCGCCGGCACGGCCGCCGGGCGGAATCGGGTCGCCACCGCGACGCTGGCCGACTTCGGAACCGTTACCGAAGACCTGTGGTTTTCCCCCGGGGCCGCCCCACCCGCACCGAAGAAGAAGAAGCGGTGACTCGACCCACCCCTACCAGACTCAGAACTCGGCGCTGCCCGGTGTGCGCGGAAACGGGATCACGTCGCGGATGTTCGCCATCCCGCTCAGGAACAAAATCGTCCGCTCCAGGCCCAGTCCGAACCCGGCGTGCGGCACCGTCCCGTAGCGCCGCAAATCGAGATACCAGCCGTAACCCTCCGGCTCCAGCCCCTGCTCTCGCATGCGAGCCTCCAGCACGTCGAGCCGGTCCTCGCGCTGACTGCCGCCAATGATCTCCCCGACGCCGGGAACCAGCACGTCCATCGCGCGGACCGTCTTCCCGTCGTCATTCACCTTCATGTAAAAGGGTTTGAGCGTCCGCGGGTAGTCGTACAGGATGACCGGGCTCTTGAAGTGCTGCTCCGTCAGGAACCGCTCGTGCTCGCTCTGCAGGTCGTTGCCCCACCCGACCGGGTACTCCCACGCCCGGCCCGCCTTCGTCAGGATGTCCACCGCCTCCGTATACGACACGCGCAGGAACGGTTTCTGCAGCACGCCCTCTAGCCGCGTGAAGACGTCCTTGTCCACGCGCTCGGCGAAGAACTTCATGTCCTCCGGGCACTTCTCCAGCGCGTCCTGGATGATCCGCTTCAGGAACGCCTCGGCGAGCGTCATGTTGTCTTGCAGGTCGAAGAAGGCCATCTCCGGCTCGACCATCCAGAACTCGGCCAGGTGCCGCGGGGTGTTCGAGTTCTCGGCCCGGAACGTCGGCCCGAACGTGTACACCTTCCCCAGCGAGCACGCGAACGACTCGACCTGCAGTTGCCCGCTCACGGTCAGATACGCCGGCTTGTGGAAGAAGTCTTTTGTGTAGTCGGTCCGGCCGTCGGCCGTTGGCGGCTTGTCCGGGTCGATGGTGGTGACGCGGAAGAGCGCCCCGGCCCCCTCGCAGTCGCTCGCCGTGATGATCGGCGTATGGATGTAAAAGAAACCCTGCTCGTCGAAGAAATCGTGGATGGTCTTCGAGACGCGGTGCCGTAGGCGCGAGATCGCGCCGAAGGTGTTCGTCCGCGGCCGCAGGTGGGCGATGGTGCGCAGGAACTCGAACGTGTGCCCCTTCTTCTGCAGCGGGTACGTCTCGACGTCCGCGTCACCAAGCTGTTCGACCTTCGTGGCGTGAACCTCGGTCGCCTGCCCCTTCGCCGGGGACGCCTTCACCTCGCCCTCAATGGCCACGCTCGCGCCGGTGTGCAGGTGCTTGACCACGTCCTCGTAATTGGCCAGTTCTCCGGGCGCAACGACCTGCACGTTCCCCTGGCAGGAGCCGTCGTTCAGCTCGATGAAGCTGAACCCGCCCTTGGAGTCGCGGCGGGTGCGCACCCACCCTTGCAGGAGGACACGCTTGCCGATCGACTCTTCCCGCCGGGCCACGGCGACGCTGAGCTTGTCCATGTAAGACTCCTGGCGAACGGCCGGCGTGAGCCGGCTGG
>DATLIF010000148.1:0-1856 GCA_035539575.1 Fimbriiglobus sp.
TTAATCTTGAGTTGGTTGGCCGGCCGGCCAGACAGGTCGAACCTGCGGACAAAGTAGTCAGACTTGCCGTACTCGTGCGTACTGATCACCAATTCGCCGTTCGTGGTGAACTGAATAGTTCTACTGTGTCCCGTCCTGACCGGTCGTAAGGCGTTGCGTACAAATCCCCTCGGCGGATGGCGTTCGCCTGGGGGGTGTCCCATGGAGCGGCGGTTCCGCACCCGGCTGAACGAGTTGCTCAACGATGCCCAGGTCCACCCGGGCCTGCTGCGGGGCATGGCCCCTCGACTCGCGGGATTCGTCCGACCGTTCGCCGAGTGCCTCGGGTCCGACGCCCGGCGCCGCAACGCCGCCGGGTACGTCGAGGGCCTCCTGTCGAACCTCGGGGCCAAGACCGCCGAGGCGATCGCCTACCTGCACGACCGGGAACGCCAGGGGCTCCAGAAGTTCATCGGCCAGGCCGACTGGGACCACCGCCCGCTGCTGGCCGAGCTGGCCCGACAGGTCGGGACCGAGTTGGGCGAGGACGACGGGGTGCTGGTGTTCGACCCGTCGGCGTTCGTCAAGAAGGGGACCGAGTCGGTCGGGGTGCAAAGGCAATGGTGTGGGCGGCTCGGGAAGCTGGAGAACTGCCAGGTCGGGGTCTACCTCGCCTACGTCTCCCGCCGCGAGCACGCCCTGGTCGATGTCCGGCTGTACCTGCCCGAGGAGTGGACCCGGTCCCGCAAGAGGATGCGGGCCGCCGGGGTGCCACGGGGTGTGGGGTTCCGGACCCGCCACCAGTTGATCCTGGACATGCTCGACGAGCGGGGCGGCCGACTCCCGCACGCCTGGGTCTCGGGGGACGGCGAGCTGGGCCGGTCGTCGTGGCTCCGCCACCAATTGCGGGAGCGGGGGGAGGCGTACCTGCTCGCCGTCCCGCCGAACACGTCGGTCCGGGACCTGGCCGCCGAGGTGCCGTACGCGGGGTGCGGGCGATACCCGAAGGCCCCGTTCACCCGGATCGACCGGTGGGCCGCCGCTCTGCCGACCGCCTCGTGGCAGACGGTCGAGGTGCGGGACGCCGAGAAGGGGCCGCTGGTGGTGCAGGTGGCCCGGGGGCCGGTGCAGGCGCTGGCCGAGCGCCGGCCGTCGGACGCGGAGGAGTTGGCGGTGGCGGTACGGGAGCGGCAGCCGGACGGGACGTACAAGCCCGACTACCTGCTGTCGAACGCTCCACCGGACACCCCGCCGGCCGAACTCGCCCGGGTGTTCAAGGCCCGAAACCGGATCGAGGAGTGTCTGAAGCGAGCCAAGGGCGAGGCCGGCTTGGCCGACTACCAGGTGCGGACGTGGGCGGGGTGGCACCACCACCAGGCGCTGTCCCTGATCGCCACGTGGTTCCTCACCCGGGAGACCCGGCGGGGGAAAAAAGCGGACCCCGGCGCTGACTCTACCGCAGGTGCGAGAGGCGATCGGGCAACTGCTCCACAGGGTTCTCGGGTGCTACCGCCCGGCCCGCATCCGCCGGGCCCTGACCCGATGGCTACGACGGAACGAGGAGGCGCGGTTCTATCACTACCGGCGATGCAAACGCCTGCCACCTCAGCGGGTTAAACAGCGGACCTGATGGACACAGTAGAATTAACTCGCTGAGCGGCTGACGGTGGCGGAGTTAATTACTTCCTTCCTTCAGCCTGAGCCGGGGGGCTTCTTCTCGGCCAAGCGGCGGAGGCGAGAGCGAGGACAGGCCGGGGGGGGGCTGCCCCGTGTCCTCCGATCCACTAACGCCAACATGCCGGGCCGTCGGCGGATCGGCCCCGCTTATGCTGCCGATCCCTGCCAAGCCCCGTGATCCCGCCCGACTGCGGTTCTGC
>DATLIF010000149.1:0-2382 GCA_035539575.1 Fimbriiglobus sp.
CCAACCCCGGGCACCACGCCCTCGTTCGGCTCGAAGCGCGGTGGGGCGACCGCTTCACCCTGGTGACACAGAACGTGGACGGCCTCCACCGCGTCGCGGGGACGAAAAACCTGCTGGAAATCCACGGCAGCCTGTACCGCACCCGCTGCACCGGCTGTGCCGAGGTTGCCGACCGCGGATTGGAGCCGCTCGGCGAGATGCCGACCTGCCCGGAATGCTCCGCGCTCTTGCGGCCGGACATCGTCTGGTTCCACGAGCCACTGCCGGAGGATGTCTGGTGGGCCGCGATGCTCGCCGCCCAGCGGGCCGACGTGCTGCTGGTGGTCGGCACCTCCGCGGTGGTGTACCCGGCCGCGAGCCTGATCCCGGTCGCCCGCCGCTACGGCGGGACCAAGCAGGAACCCGGTAAGGTGATCGAGTTCAACCTGACCCCGACCGAGGCGAGCCGGCTGGCCGACGTCGGCGTCTACGGCCCGTCCGGCCAGACTCTCCCCCGGCTGTGCGAGCGGCTCGGGTTGTAACCGAGGAGTGGAATGACCGCGAAGCGACTTGACGGCAAGCTACTCGCTCAGCAGATGCGGACGGAACTCGCCGCGGCTGTGACGGCCCGCACCGCTACCGGCAAGCGTCCGCCCGGCCTGGCGGTGGTGCTGGTCGGCGACGACCCGGCCAGCCGCGCCTACGTCCGCAACAAGCAGAAGGGTTGCGCCGAGGTCGGCATGGAGAGTTCCCTCCACCACCTGCCGGCCGACACCTCCCAGGTGCAACTCCTGGACCTGCTCCACGGGCTCAACGCCGACCCGTTCGTTCACGGAATTCTGGTCCAGCTCCCACTGCCGAAGCAGATCTCCGAGGAGGCGGTGATCCACGCCGTCGGCTTCCGCAAGGACGTGGACTGCTTCCACCCGCAGAACGTCGGGCTGGTGGCCGCGGGCGTGCCGCGGTACTACCCGTGTACGCCGTTCGGGGTGATCGAACTGCTCCGCCGCAACGGTGTCGAGCTTTCCGGTCAAGAAGTCGTCGTGGTCGGGCGAAGTAACATCGTCGGCAAGCCGCTGGCACTGATGCTGATGCAGAAGCCGACCGCCGCCAACCCGGCCGGGTGCGACGCCACCGTGACCGTCGCCCACACCCGCACGCCGGACCTGGCCGCCGTCTGCCGCCGGGCGGACGTGCTGGTCGCCGCGGCCGGCCGGCCCGGCCTGATCACACCGGACATGGTCAAGCCCGGAGCCGCGGTCGTGGACGTGGGCACCAACCCGACCGCCGCTGGCAAGCTGGTCGGCGACGTGGCCCCGGCCGTCGCGGACGTGGCCGGGTGGCTGTCCCCGGTCCCCGGCGGGGTCGGGCCGATGACCATCACGCTGCTATTACAGAACACCCTGCGGGCCGCCGAACTCGCCGACGAGTGACAGATTGCCCCTAACGAGGAGCGCGCATGGCGACCGACGACGATCGGTTCGAGGACGAGGAATACGATGATCGCCCGCGCCGCCGCCGCGAGCGCCCCGACTACGAGCAGGAGCACCGCGGCGGGCTGATCCTCGCCCTGGGGATTATCGGTCTGGTCATGTCGTGCGGGCCGGTCGGGATCGCGGCCTGGATCATGGGCAACAACGATATGAAGGCGATGGAAGCCGGCCAGATGGACCCGGAGGGGAAGCAACTCACTCAGGTCGGCAAAATCCTCGGCATGGTGTCGGCGCTCTTGATGATTATCGGGCTGTGCGTCGGCGGCGGGTTCATCGTCATCGCCGCTCTCGGCGCGGCGGCGGGGGGGTAAAGTAGGCATCGGGGTTTCGGCCATGGGAACTGACGAGCAAGAACCTGACGACCCCGACGACCGGCGGCCCGACCGCCGGCACCGGGGAGACTACGACGACCGCCCGGACTACGAGCGGCCGCACCGCGGCGGCATGATCCTGGCGTTCGGGATCATCAGCCTGGTCCTCTTCCAGTGCCTGGTCGGGCTCGTGTTCGGCATCCTGGCCTGGATCATGGGCAACTCCGACCTGAAGGGGATGGCCGACGGCGAAGTGGACCCGGAGGGCAAGCAACTCACCCAGGTCGGGCGGATACTCGGGATCGTCGGCCTCGCGATCAGCCTGGCCTACATGCTGTTCATCGTCGCGTACCTGATCTTCGTATTCGCGGTCATCGTGCCGGCGGCGCCGAAAATGCCACCACCGGCCGCGCCCGTGCCGGCCCCTGCCCCCCCGCCGCCGATCAAGGGCGCCCTGGCGTTACCCGCTCACTATTACTAAAAGCCTGCCGTTCGCCAAGATATCCGCGGCCGTCACCCGCCCTCTTTTAGCCGACGGACCGCCTCGGTCGCATCCCAGTACCGCGGGTGGTTCTGGTACGCAGTCACCAGTTCGTAGG
>DATLIF010000150.1:0-8219 GCA_035539575.1 Fimbriiglobus sp.
CTTCTCAATCTTCGCCCACGTATCCCGCAGTGTGACCGCGCGGTTGAACACCAGTTTCCCCGGCGTGGTGTCCGGGTCCACCGCGAAGTACCCCAGCCGCTCGAACTGGAACCGCTCTCCGGCTTTCGCCGTGGCCAGCGACGGCTCGAGCTTGCACCCGGTCAGTACCTCCAGCGACTTCGGGTTGAGGTTCGCGAGGTAGTCCTGCCCCTCCGGCACGTCGTCCGGGTCCGCCTTTGCGAACAGGTGATCGTATAGCCGCACCTCCGCGTCGAGCGCGTGCTGCGCGGAGACCCAGTGAATTGTCCCCTTCACCTTGCGGCCGTCCGGGGAGTCGCCGCCCTTCGTCGCCGGGTCGTAGGTGCAACGCAACTCCGTCACCTCGCCCGCCGCGTCCTTCACGACGCCGACACACTTGACGAAGTACGCGTACCGGAAGCGGACTTCCTTGCCGACCGCGAGGCGGAAGAAGTCCTTCGGCGGATCCTCGCGGAAGTCGTCGCGCTCGATGTAGAGCACCTTCGAGAACGGCACCTTGCGCGTCCCGGCGGACGGGTCTTCCGGGTTGTTGACCGCGTCCAACTCGTCCACCTGGTCGTCGGGGTAGTTCTCGATCACGACCTTCAGCGGCCGCAACACCCCCATCACCCGCGCGGCCTTCTTGTTCAGGTCTTCCCGCAGCGCGTCTTCGAGCCAACTCACGTCGATAACGCCGTTGTACTTCGAGACGCCGATCCGCTCGCAGAACTTGCGTACCGCCTCTGGCGTGTACCCACGGCGGCGAATCCCGCTGATGGTCGGCATCCGCGGGTCGTCCCAGCCCTTGACGTGCTTCTCCGTGACGAGCTGGATCAGCCGGCGCTTGCTCAGCACCGTGTACGAGAGGTTCAGCCGGGCGAACTCGATCTGCTGCGGGTGATAGATGCCGAGCGCGTCCACGTACCAGTCGTAGAGCGGCCGGTGGATCTCGAACTCCAGCGTGCAGATCGAGTGCGTGATGCCCTCGATGGAGTCCGACTCACCGTGAGCCCAGTCGTACATCGGGTAGATGCACCACCTGTCGCCCGTCCGGTGGTGCGTCGCGTGCATGATCCGGTACATGATTGGGTCGCGCAGGTGGAAGTTCGGCGACTTCATGTCGATCTTCGCCCGTAGCGTCCGCGTCCCCTCAGGGAACTCGCCCGCCTTCATGCGCCGGAACAGGTCAAGGTTCTCGTCCACGCTGCGATTGCGGAACGGACTTTCCTTGCCCCCCTTCACGTCGCCGCGGTACTCGGCCATCTGCTCGGCTGGCAGGTCATCGACGTACGCCTTCCCCTCGGTAATGAGCTTCTCGGCCCACTCGTAGAGCTTGTCGAAGTAGTCGGAAGCGTAGTATTCACGTCCTTCCCAGTCCGCGCCCAGCCAGCGCACGTCCTCGCGGATGGAGTCAACGTACTCCTGCTCCTCCTTGGTCGGGTTGGTGTCGTCGTAGCGGAGGTTGAACTTCCCGCCGTACTTCTTCGCGAGCCCGTAATTCAAACAAATGGACTTCGCATGCCCGACGTGCAGGTAGCCGTTCGGCTCCGGCGGAAAGCGCGTATGCACCTTCCCGCCGAACCGCCCGGAGCGGTTGTGCTCCTCGATGATCTCTTCGATAAAGTTCAGCGACCGGGTCTCCGGCGCGTCAGGGGTCTTGGCCATTGCGATCTCTCGTCTGTCGGAGAGGTCCTGGGGTCTGGTTATGGGGGTCAGGCCGCCAGACCGCCACTAGTTTTGTGTGCCGGTCTGGCGGTCTGACCCCCCTGCGTTTCGGCCGTCGCCTCAACCGACCTCAGTCAGGCTGCCAGATTGCCACTTTCTGAAGGTTCCGATCTGGCAGCCTGGGTGGTCAACGTTTGACCACACGCGCAGCGCTCTTCTTGATATATACATCAGTATAGTTATCAAGTCGACCCACTCGGAGGGTCAGTGCCCGGAGTTTCACCCGGTCGCCAGCGCCCGCTCGATCCGCTTCAAACACCGCTCGCGGCCCAGGATCGCCAGCGTCTCGTACGCGCCGAACCCGACCTCCTTGCCGGTCACGGCGACCCGCAACGTCTGGCTCACCGGCCGCGGCTTCGCGCCCTGCTCCTGGGCGAACGCCTCCACTCGCTCCTTCAGTGTCTCCGCGGCAAACGGCTCGGTACTCGCCAGGATCTCTCGCAATCGCGGCAGCCACTCCGACCCCGGCGGCTTGCGAACGTGCTTCTCCACTGCCTTCGCGTCGAACGCCACCTGCTCGTCCGGCAAAAAGATGAAGTCGTAGTTCAGGATGTCACCCGCAATACTCATCCGCGGCAGCGCCTGCTCGACGACCTTTTCCACCGTCGCCGGGTCCGCGGTCAGGCCCGCCTTCTGCAAGAACGGCAGCGCCCGCTTCGCCACCGCGGCCGGCGGCAGACCACGCAGGTAGTGCTCCTGGAACGCGGAGAGTTTCTTCGCGTCGAAGCTCGCCGGGGCCTTGTTCACCCGCTCCAGGGTGAACAGGTCGATCATCTGCTGGCGGGTGAAGAACTCGGACTTCCCATCCTCGTGCGCCCACCCGAGCAGCAGTAAGTAATTCACGACCGCGTCCGGCAGGTAGCCGACCGCCTCGTAGAACGCGACCAGCACCGGGCTGAAGTCATCCGCGGTCGTCTTCATGCCGATGCGGTCCGCGATCGCCTGGCCGTGCTCGGCCACCTTCTTGAAGTCCGGGTTCTTGAGATACTGCGCGATCTTCCGTTTGCTGAGCTTGTTCTTGCTCCCCGGCTCGGCCACGAACGGCACGTGGGCGTACTCCGGCCGCGGGTAGCCCAACCCCTCCAGCATGAAGATCTGCCGCGGTGTGTTCGCGCGATGCTCCTGGGCGCGGATCACATGGCTGATCTTCATGTCGAAGTCATCGACCACGTTCGCCAGGTTGTACAGCACCGACCCGTCCGAGCGCTGGATGACCACGTCCGCTTCCGTCCGCCATTGCACCTTCGTCTCGCCGAGGATGTGGTCGAAGTATTCGCACGCCCCGTCGCGCGGCATCTTCAGCCGCACGACGCCGGTGCGGCCATCGCTCTCGAAGCGCTTGCGGTCGTCGGCCGTCTCCGCCATCCACTTGCGGCTGTACACCCACTCGCCCTGCTCCTTGGGCCACGCCTCTTTCTCCGCCTTCAACTCGTCCGGCGTCGAGTAGTCGGTGTACGCGAAGCCCTTCTCCAGCAGTTGCCGCACCGCTTCCTTGTATCGGTCCGCACGCTCGGACTGGTAGTACGGCCCGAAGTCGCCGCCGACTTCCGGCCCTTCGTCCCAGTCCAGGCCAAGCCAGCGGAACCCGTCGAGGATCGGCGCGAGCTTACTCGCGTCGTTGCGCCCCTCGTCCGTATCATCGATGCGGAGGATGAACTTCCCGCCGTTCTTGCGGGCAAAGAGCCAGTTGAACAGCGCGGTACGGACGCCTCCGATGTGCAGGTGGCCGGTCGGGCTGGGGGCGAAGCGGGTGCGGACCGTGGACATCGGCACTTCCGTGGCGTCAGGGGATGCGGACACCCGGATTATAAGGCCCGGCCGCGGGGTCGTCAGGCTGCCCCCCAGCCAGACGCCCGGCCCGGCCGCCGGGTTCGCGGCACCGCACTTGCAGTCAGCGACCGCGATTGTTTAAAAGATGCCCTCGCCCAGCACCCGCAGCCGGTCGCGGCTCCGAAAGCGCACCGACATCCCCGGACCGGAGGTTATCCGATGTGCCGCAACCTGCCCGTCGTTGCGCTTCTGCTCGCGCTGGCCGCCCCGGCCCCGGCCGGTGTGATCGCCAGCTACAACTCGGGAACCAACGACCGCTTCGCCTCCGGGTTCCCGACCGCCCCGGTGCCGAACAGTTCCTCCGCGTTCGTCGCCGCGGGAATGGATCTGTCCGGCATCGGCTGGCTGGCAAACGACCCAAAATTTGCCGTGACGCTGATCTCCCCGCGGCACATCATCGGCGCCGCCCACGTCGGGTTCGGCAACGGGACGGTGCAGTTCCTCAACGCTGCCGGTCAGGTGATGTCGTACACGGTCACGAGCACGACAGGCTTGACCACGCCAGGTCAGACCCAGCCGTCAGACCTGTTGCTGGGCATGCTGTCCGCGGCGGTCCCGGCTACCGACGGCGTCCGGCACTTCGGCGTGGCGGGCGTGACGGCGACGCAAGCGGTCGGCCTGCCGATCCTGGCGAACGGCCAGAACCCCAGCTACTCGACCAGCCCGCACATCGGCGCCAACGCCATCGATAGCGTGATCCTCGCCTCGTTCGGCGGAACCAATCCCGACCAGACGCGGGTGATGACGTTCGACTGGACGGCCGGAACTCCCGGCGAGATGTACCTGATTGGCGGCGACTCCGGCGGCCCGGCGTTCGTGCGGGCGCACGGCGACCTGGCGCTGGTCGGCGTCCACTACGGGGTGAGCCGGGCGACCACCGACCCGCAGCCGGGGGACTTCTCCGCGAGTACGTTCGTGCCGGAGTACATCGACCCGCTTAACGCCGCGATGGCCGCTGGCGGGTTCCAGGTGACGGTGGTTCCGGTCCCCGAGCCGGCGGGCCTGCTGGCCGTCGCCGGGGCGGTGCTCACGGTGGGGGTCGTTCACCGTCGCCGCCGACGGACGGCCGGCCTCAGTGCTTGACCCGGTAGGTGACGTAGACGCAGCCGTTCTGGAACGGCCGACACTCCATCAACTCCAGGTCGATCTGGCGGGACATCGGGTGGAACAGCGGGATGCCCGAGCCGAGCAGCACCGGGTGGATGTTGAACCCGATCTCGTCGATCAGCCCGGCCTCGAACAGCGACCGTGCCAGCTCGCCGCCGCCCATCAGGCAGATGTCCTTGCCGGGCTGCGCCTTCAACCCGCGGACGAACCCGGCCGCGTCGTCGCGGACGACGATCGCGCCCTGGCCCGACCCCTCCGGGAGCGTCCGCGAGAAGATGTAGGTCTTCACCGCCGGGTCGCCGCCGCCCCCGTGGCCGCTGCGGAGGGCCACCTCGTAGGTCTTGCGGCCCATCAGGACCGTGTCAATGGTCTTCCAGTAGTCGACCATGACCGCGGCCGCCTCGTCGCACCACAGCAGCCAGTCCACCGCGTCGTCAGGCCGGGCGAGGTAGTGGTCCAGGCTGACCGCCCCGCCGAAGGTGATCTTGCGCACGGTCCACCCCCGTTCTCCGGGGCACGCGGCTCAGCCCACCCCGATCTCGCTCAGGCTGTCCCGGTCCTCGGCGGCCTCTCGAAATCGCCGCACCGTTTTGACGAGTCCGGCCACGTCCAGCCCGATCTCGGCCAGCAACTCCGCCCGGTCCCCGTGTTCGATGAACCGGTCCGGGATGCCGCGGCGGACGACGTTCCGCGCGTCCAGACCGGCCGCGTTCGCCGCCTCCAGCACCGCGGAGCCGAACCCGCCCTCAAGTGTCCCTTCCTCGACGGTAACGACCACCGGCAAGGTCTCGACCGCCCGCAGGATCAGTTCCCGGTCGAGCGGTTTGACGAACCGGGCGTTGATGACCCCGACGTGCAGCCCGTCCTCGCGGAGTTTCTTCGCGGCCGCGACGCAGGTGTTGACCAGTGTGCCGAAGGCGATGAAACACCCGTCCTCGCCCCAGTCGATCAACTCGGCCTTGCCCAGTTCGATCGGCGTCGGGTCGCCGGTGCGGTCGAGCCGGTCGAGGTTGGCCTTCGGGTAGCGCATTGAGATCGGGCCGTCGTGCGCCAGCGCGAACCGCAGCATCGGGGCCACGTCCAGTTCGTCGCCGGGGGCCATGCTGACCATGTTCGGGAACAGCCGCAGGTACGGCACGTCGAAGACGCCGTGGTGCGTCGGCCCGTCCGGGCCGGCCAGGCCCGCCCGATCCAGGGCGAAGACCACCGGCAGGTTCTGCAAACAGACTTCCTGAAAGATCTGGTCGAACGACCGCTGCAGAAACGTGGAGTAGATGTCCACGATCGGCCGCGCGCCGGCCTTGGCCATCCCGGCGGCGAAGGCGACCGCGTGTGACTCGCAGATGCCAGTGTCGAAGAATTGCTTTGGGAAGTCGGTGCGGATCTTCTCGAGCTTGTTCCCCTGGCACATGGCGGCGGTGAGGACCGCGACCTTCGGATCGTCGGCCAGCGCCTGGCGGATGGCGGCGGAGATGGCGTCGGTGTACGCCTTGGCCCCGCCCTTCTTCATGCTGACGATCCGCCGCTCGGGTCCGATCTGTTCGAAGACCGGCGGGCTGTGGTACGTGACCGGGTCCTCGGCCGCCTGCGGGACGCCGTGCCCCTTGGTGGTGAAGACGTGCAACAGCACCGGCCCGGACTGGCCCTTCAGGTCCTTGAGAATCTTGCGCAGGCCGGCGAGGTCGTGGCCGTCCACCGGGCCGAAGTACCGGAAGCCGAACTCCTCGAACAGCATCCCGTCCTTGAAGTACGCCTTCAGGGCGTCGCGCAGATGTTCCAGGCTCCAGCGCGCGGTGTCGCCGAAGGGCACCTGCCCGAGGATCTGATTGATGGTCCGCTTGCCGCCCTGGTACAGGCCGGTCATCCGGCACTTGTCCAGGTACTTGGCCAGCCCGCCGGTCCGCGGGCAGATGCCCATCTCGTTGTCGTTGAGGACGACCAGCACGTCCTGGTGCAGCCCGGCGATGTTGTTGAACGCCTCGAAGACCATGCCCGACGGCAGCGCCCCGTCGCCGATCACCGCGACCGCCTTGCGGTCGGACTGGCCGACCAGGTCGTCGCCGGCCTTCAGGCCCGAGATCGTGGAGACGCTCGCGCCGGCGTGGCCGGTCACGAACAGGTCGTACGGCGACTCGGCCGGGTTGGGGAAGCCCATCAGCCCGCCGCGGGTGCGGATGGTGCGGAACCGGTCGTACCGGCCGGTGACGAGCTTGTGCGGGTAGATCTGGTGGCCGGTGTCCCAGATAAGTCGATCCTTCGAGAAGTCGAACGTTAAGTGTAGCGCCAGGCACAGCTCGACGACGCCGAGGTTGGACGCGAAGTGCGCTGGCCGGGCGGTGAGCACCTGGACCAGCTCGTCGCGGATCTCCTGGGCGAGCTGGTGGAGCTGGTCGTCGGTCAGCTTATGCAGGTCCGCGGGGCTCTTGACCCCCGGGAGTATGTCGGCCATCGTCGGTCCCTCTTCGTGAGGTCAGCGGTCGCGGTTCACGACGTACCGGGCCAGGTCCGCGAGCGGTGCCCCGCCCGGCCCGAGCCGCCCGGCTGCCGCCACGGCCTCCTGCCCGAGTTCCATCGCTTTCGTTCGGCTGGCCTCGACCCCGAGCAACCCGGGGTAGGTCAGCTTACCACGGGCGGCGTCCTTCCCGACCCGCTTGCCGGCCTTGTCGGCGGTACCTTCCGCATCAAGCAGGTCATCGGTGACCTGGAACGCCAGCCCGAACGCCGCGGCATAGGCATCGACCGCCGCCAGGGTGCCGGGATCAGCGCCCGCGGGCCGCTCGGCCTGGCCGGCGTACACCCCGAGCCGCAGGGCGGAGCGGAACAGGGCGCCGGTCTTGCGGCGGTGGATGGCCTCCAACTCTGCAACTGAGCGAGCGGGGGACGTAAGTCCCCCGAGGATCGCTCCACTCGGGGGACTTACGTCCCCCGCTCGCTGTGTTCGCCCTTCGGCCTCCAGATCGAGCACCTGTCCGCCGACCATCCCGGCGGCCCCGGCCCCGGCGGCCAGCTCCGCACAACTAACCGCGGTCGTCCGCGGCTCGTAACCCGTTGCCACCACCTCGAACGCCAACGTCAGCAGGGCATCACCGGCCAGTATGGCCAGCGCCTCGCCGAACTTCTTGTGACAGGTCGGCAGCCCCCGCCGTAGGTCGTCATCGTCCATTGCCGGCAGGTCGTCGTGGATCAACGAATACGTATGCACCATCTCGACCGCGCAACCAGCCGGCAGGGCGAGTTCGATGGTCCCGCCGGCCGCCTCGCACGCCAGGACCACCAGCATCGGCCGCAGCCGCTTACCGGGGGCGAGCAGGCTATAGGCCATCGCGTCCCGCAGGGCCGACGGCCAGTCGCGGCCGTCGAGGTGGCGCCGCATGGCGGCCTCGACCGCCTGCCGCCGCGGCTCCAGGTGATCCCAGATCGAACCGGACAACAGGTCGCCCCCCGGTCGCCGGACGGTCCGGCACGATGGCCTATTACTAGTGGTCCGGTGGGCCGACGTCTCTCCGGATGGCGTATACTTTACACCGCAAAGTGACGAC
>DATLIF010000151.1:0-3649 GCA_035539575.1 Fimbriiglobus sp.
GAACAGACTCGCGCGCCCGTTAACTCGGGCGTCCTCATAAAACTCTCATCGTTCGAGTTAACGCGGCGCGCGACATTTTGCGTTCGAGGAGGTTTGCACTCGATACCCCGGTTGCAACCCATGACCGTTAGAACGTCACACGGCCGGGCTGAGTCACTTCATCAGAATCGTCGGAAAAACAAGGTGATTTGAGCGGCCGGCCTCGCTCACGCCAGCCGTCTCGGAGACTTCGTTCCCAAACTGGAGTTCGAGGAGGTTTGCACTCGGGGAGTACGCATCGCTCGCGGAGGCTGGAGATGGCGCGTTACCTGAGTCCTGACACGATCCTCGCGCTCTCGTCCAACGAGATCGCCGTGCCCGCCGGCCCGTTGGCACCGGTGTCAAAAAACCGCCAGACGTTCATCCTGACCAAGAGGAGCGACACCTGGCGGATCAGGCACTGGCACAACACGGCGATCCGCGACCAAGAGCAGAAAACAAAGTGAAGGCACGCCGAACCCAGCTACTGAGGAATAGTCGTTGGCAAACGTGGACGCGTGGTTTGCTCTCAGCGCCGGGGATGAGTGGGACCGCAGACGCCGAACCACGATTCAGCAGACCGGTGGGGTATGAGTGGTATCTCACCCAGCCCCGCCGCTGTTGAGTCATTGTCGCTCTGTCTCATGGGGCAATGACCGCACTTGGTTTGAAGCCGCACGACGACAGAACTCCGCGCTGGGATCGCGAATGGAAATGCCGGGAACCAACGGATCTCCCCATTGCCTGACCGGGCCGTATCACCCATCCGACGGCGCCGACAGCCGGCCTGCGGTTGGCGTGGTCGCCGGCTCCGCGCCGGTCAGTGAGAACGAACTTGCTCCATTGCTCCACAAACGGTTGCGTTTCCTCGTTCTGGTGTTCCTCGGGTTCTACGGGGTGACGGCCATTGTGATGCGGGCGCTGTTCGCACACACCCGAGACATGGTGATTGACAACTGGGCGAACGCCGCCACCCTCGTCATCCTCGTCGGCCTACTGGCCATCCTGTCCGGCCGCCGTCAACTGGCCCTGCGCCAGCTCCGAGTGGTCGAGTTCGTGCTGTTCGGCGTCTTCGCGGCCCGACTGGTCGCCCGCGGGTACTCCCAGTTCTGGGTCATTGACCACTTCGACCGGGTCCACACCTGGATCGCCGCCGGAGAGGTGCTCAACGCGCGGGAATCGCTGTCCGGCTTGGCCCACCGGTTCATCGCCACGAGCGCGATGTTCGTGGTCGCCTACGGGGTCATCGTCCCGAACACCTGGCGACGGTGCGCGGTCGTCGTCGCGGCGTTCACCGCCCAGCCGGCCGCCATCTGGGTGGTCGCCTGCGTAGACCGCGGCCTCCCCGCCGACTACTGGTTCACGTTCGGCTCCGCGATGGCGTGGTGGTCGCTGATCCTGATCGCCGTGATGTCCATCTACGGGGCGTACCGGATCGAGACCTCGCGGCAGGAGGCAGCCGAGGCGCGGCGGCTGGGGCAGTACGTGCTGCGGGAGAAGATCGGCGGCGGCGGGATGGGCGAAGTGTACCTCGCCGACCACGTGCTTCTGCGGCGCCCGTGCGCGGTCAAGCTGATCCGCCCCGAAAAGGCCGGCGACCCCGCGATGCTCCAGCGCTTCGAGCGCGAGGTCCGCGTCACCGCGACGCTGACGCACCCGAACACGGTGCAGGTGTTCGACTACGGGCACACGCCGGACGGCACCTTCTACTACGTCATGGAGTACTTGCCGGGGCATACCCTGGACGAAATCGTCCGCCGCCACGGGCCGGTGCCGCCGGGCCGCGCCGTTCACTTTCTGCGTCAGGTGTGCGCGGCCCTCGGCGAGGCGCACGCCCGAGGGCTGACCCACCGCGACATCAAGCCGGGCAACGTGATGGTCTGCGAGCGCGGCGGGGTGTGCGATGTCGCCAAGGTGCTCGACTTCGGGTTGGTCCGAATTCCGAAGAGCGACGGGGACGGCGGAACGCTCACCCGCGAAGGAACGGTCGCGGGGACGCCGGCGTACATGTCGCCGGAGCAAGCGGGCGGCGAAGCCGTCGTCGATCCGCGCAGCGACATCTACAGCGTCGGCGCATTGGCATACTTCCTGCTGACGGGCAAGCCGCCGTTCGCCGACCGTTCGGCGGCACGGATGCTGGCCGCCCATTTATACGAGCCTCCCGGCGCGCTGCCCGCGGCCGTGCCGACCGACCTCGCGGCGGTCGTGCTGCGGTGCTTGGCGAAAGCCCCGTCCGAACGGTGGCCCGACGCAGCGAGTCTGGAGGCGGCGCTAGCCGGCACGTTGGTGGCAGCTTGGTCAGCACGCGATGCGGCGGCGTGGTGGGAGCCAGTGGCCGGCGGCACTCACGAGTCACAGGACGCGGTTGCAACGGCGACCTCGGTCGAACCCGGCGCTGCCGCAGACGGCGCGGCATGATTCGTTTCCGGGACTTCTCGTTCTCCGATGGGAATCAGGCCGTCGGGCTGTTTATGGGAAAATTATGGGGAAAAGCATTGCTGGCCCACTGCTCACGTTAGTCATCGGGCTGTCTCCCGTCGCGGGTGGGCGGCGCAGCCGAAGAGCGAAAACCGGGCTACACCATCGCCTTCGCCCACTTCGGCCCGCGGAATACGGCCGGGTCGGCCGCCAGGTCCTTCTCAAAGACCGTTGTCCCGGCCTGATCGAGGACGTGGGTGTATATGGTCCTGGCGTGCAGATCGACGCCGGCGTAGAATCGGTGCTGGCCGGTGTCGCAGCGCATCGTCTTGTCTCCTCGGGCGACGGGCCGTCCTGATCCCGCATCGTGGTTGGGAGGAGACACACCTCCCTGAAAGTCCCACGACCGGGCCGGCGACAGCCGCGACCCGATTACCCTTGGCGACAGGCTCCGGCCCGTCACCACTCTGGCCATGAGAAGTGTCCGGGCGCCGCCGCCGACCGGGCCGGCGGCAGGCGCTTGCGTGGGTGACAGGTGTCACAGCCGGCCCGGCGTCTGGGCTCGGCGTTCGGCGAGGGAGGCTGATGGCCTGGTCGCAACCGAGCTTGGCCCGGCAGGTCGGTATCGGGGTGATCCTGGCCGCCGCCGGCGGCTACGTCGCGGCCGTCAAGCTGACCCGGGCCGACGGCCTGCTCGCGCCCCCCTGGCTGGCCGGGGTACTGCCGAACCTGGTGGGCGCCGCCGTCGTGCCGCTGGCCCCGTTCCTGTCCCGCCGCCGGCTGCGCGGCCGGGACCTGGCCTGGATGACCCTGTTCACCGCCGCCGGGCTCGGGCTGTACGAGGTCGCTCAGCTGTGGATGCCGCGGCGGACGTTCGACTGGGGCGACCTGGCGGCGACGGCGGCCGGGTCGGTGGCGGCGTTGGTCCTCGGGGCGGGCTGCCTCAGTCTGACCCGGGAGGCCGGGGCCGAGCCGTCCGAGGTGGCAGACTCCCGCCGCTAATTCGTTCCCGTGACCCCATCACTTCCCGGGCGGCGGGGGCCGCTGGGCGGGGTCGTTCGGCTAGGGAGGCACCGATGGCGGATGAGAAGCGGGCCCAGCAGGTCAGCCTCGGGTGCGGGACGCTGATCCTGATCGCCCTGATCGTGCTGATCTTCAGCGGCCGAGGGGCCGGCGACCTGGAGCGCGAGGTCCGCGGCCTGCGGTCCGAGGT
>DATLIF010000152.1:0-26390 GCA_035539575.1 Fimbriiglobus sp.
GTATAGCACAGGTGGCCCGGTCTACCTGTCATATGAGGTCGAGAGCGGACGTGGGTTCAAGGCTGAGTGGGCGACAGCTTTGAATTGACCGCTCTCGACCTCTCCTTTTTTTCTCACCTCGACTGCAACTCCACCGCCCGCTTGAATGCGGGTATGAAAGTCAAGCAACAGCCGGGCGACTTCCGGGTCCAGGAGTTGACCGAAGTCCGTCCCGGGCAGACGGGCGACTTCGCGTATTACCGCCTGGACAAGGTTGGGTGGACTACGCCGGACGCAATCCGTGTCGTCTGTGGGCGCTGGGATCTCGAAAGTCGCCGGGTCAGCTTCGGCGGACTGAAGGACAAGCACGCGGAGACGACGCAGTACTTCACAATCTTCCGCGGACCGGTCCGGAACCTCACGCAGCAGGGGGTCGCCGTCAATTACCTCGGTCAGGTCGCCGAGCCGTACGGCTCCCAGCACATTGCCGCGAACCGTTTCGCCATCACGATCCGGCACCTGACCACGTCCGCGGAAGCCGTCGCGCTCGACGGGGTCCGGCAGGTGACAGAGTCCGGTCTGCCGAACTACTTCGACGATCAGCGGTTCGGATCGGTCGGTCGGGACCACGGGTTCGTCGGTAAGGAGATGGTCTTCGGTCGGTTTGAGGAGGCGCTGAAACTGGCTCTGGCATCCCCGTACGAACACGACCGGGCGGCGCAGAAGCGAGAGAAAGAAACACTTCGCCGGCACTGGGGAGACTGGATGGCGTGTCGGGCGGAGCTGCCGCGGGGGCACGCCCGCTACCTGGTCGAGTACCTGGCCGTCCGCCCGAATGACTTCCGCGGGGCAGTGGCACGACTGAGGCCCGAACTGGGTGGACTGTATCTGGCCGCGTACCAGAGTTACCTGTGGAACCGGATACTCGACCGGTGGATTCGGGGTGCGTTTCCTGCGGATTCCCTGGGAGAGGTGTCACTGCGGCTGGGAGAGTTTGCGGTCCCGCTGCAGGTGTCTCCCGCGGTCATGGGGGCGTGGCAGACCCTCACGCTTCCGTTGCCCTCGGCGCGGCAGAAGCCCTCCCCGGAGGCCGACTGGCACACGATCACGGAGGCGGTCCTGGCCGACGAGGGGCTGACGCTGTCAACCCTCAAGGTGCCCGGGCTGGACAAGCCGTTTTTCTCGAAGGGCGAACGGCCCGCGTGCATCCGCCCTGTCGGAGTGCGGGCGGAGGCAGGCGACGACGAACTCAACCTCGGCCGTCGGAAGCTGCTGCTCGCGTTCGATCTGCCGCGGGGATGCTACGCGACGATGTTCGTAAAGCGGATCACGGCGACTCGCCGGCCACGAGGTTCTTGAATACGCTACAGATGATTGGTGCGGCCTCCGGGCCGACGCTATTCACTTCGCCGTACTGAGCCTTCTTCAAGCCGTAACAGAACGGTGCTTTTTCGTCCCACTGCCGCTTCGGAACGAAATAGCCCAACTCGTCGTTCGCCAGTCCGATCAGCATCCTGTGCTTCCCCTTCAACTGGGTGTAGATTGCCGGCTCGACGGGTGCATCGGGATAATCGGCCCCGGGGTCGATGGGATCCTGTACCCCTCCGAGAACCAACTCGGGGTAAATCTCGCCGGGGATCGCCGCGACTTCCAGCTCGCCGAGTTTGAGATAGCCAAGTTCCGTCTTCACCGCCACGGACTTGGTGAGGTCTTTCGTCTCGGTGAATTCCTTCGGAGCGGGATCGCCGTCGTAGGAGTACATGGCGCGGTTCAGGACACCCGTCCCCGCGGCGAGCCGATAAAGCGGGTTCTCGACCGGCATCAGCACCGCTCGGGTCCGCACGCCGAACGGGGTCAGCGTGACCGGCGTCGCCGCGGCGAGTGCCCTGTCCGCAAGTTGTCCGACGAGCCGGCCGTATCGCTCGGTCTTCTCGAAGGTGCCGTCCTTCAACTCGCGGCCCGCGTCGTCCTTGACCGGCACCCGCAGGGACGTGAGAAGCCCGCCGACCGTTCCGGTGAAGTATGCCACCGGGCAGCCGTGCGCGTCGGCGAGGTGCTTCACCGTGTAATGGACATAGTCGGCGCTGACCTCGGTGTTCGTATCGTCGAGCGTCTCCGGGTGACAGTTCCACTGCACGAGGACGCCGAGCGGCTTGCTCCCGTCGCGCGGCTCGAAGCGGACCGCCACCAGGTCGTCGTGCTTGACCTCGGGCTTGCGTCCGTCGTGGAGCAGCTCCGGTCCCTTCGCAGTGCCGATCTTCGCCGCGGCGGGCTTGAGTGCCTTGTCGGCGAGCAGGACCGCCTTCGCCGCTCCGTCCTCGACGCGCTTCAGATACTCCGCGTCGATCCCGCTCTGGAACGGGGTCTTGCCCCAAAGGCCCAGGGTGTCTGGTCCCTCGTGGTTATGGGTGCTGGAGACGAGGACGTACTTGAACCCGGGGAGTTGCTTGCGGACCTTCTCGACGCTCGGGAAGAACAGCCCGACCACGTCCACCGACACCAGCGCGACCTTGTGCGTGCCGTCCGACAGCACGACGGCGCGGGCCATGATCGGGTCATGTACCTTCGTCGCCAGTCGGTTGTGCCCGAAGCCGGCCAGGAAGACCGCTTTCTTGCCCAGCTCCGGGGTCACGTCCACTTCCCCGAATCCGACCGACAGTTCGTGTTCGGCTGCACGGGCAGACGCGGAGGGGAGGGCCAGGGGAGCCGCGGCGAGAAGGAGCAGGGCGAGGTGTCGCATGGATCGCTCTCGTTGTGTGGGTCGAGCCTCGACTGAGCCTACAGGGCCTTCACGCACTCGCGCATGTACCGGATACTCTCGCGGGCGATGGTGTCCGGGTCCGGCGAGTAGTCGAACACTTCGACCGACACCCAGCCAGCGTATCCCGTTTCCTGGAGTGCCCGGAAGATCGGCTTGAAGTCCGTATCGCCGAACCCCGGCCCGCGCTTGTTCGGGTCGTTGGCATGGAAATGCGCGGTGTCCGCCACGTTGGTGCGGATGACATCCGGTGTCGGCTCGGCCTCGGCGGACATCGCCTTCACGTCCAGGTGCAGCCGGACGTTCGGGTGGGCCAGCCGGCGGATCATGCCGACGGCCTCCGCGGCGGTGTTCAAGAAGTCTGTCTCCGCCGGGGTCAGTGGCTCCAGCGCCAGCACGACGCCGGTCTGTTCCAGTGCCGGCAGGCAGTAGCCGATCGAGTCGATCGCGTGATCTTCGGCCTGCTGCCGGGTCGCTCCGGCCGGCACCTTTCGCTGAAGCGGCGAGCCGAGAACCAGGATGTCTCCGCCGAGGTCCGCGGCGGCGCGCGCCAGGTCCGCGAGGTACTCGCCGGTCCGGCGGCGGGTGCCGGCATCCGGTGAGGTCAGGTGGAATCCCTCGGTCTTCGCCAGTAGCCAGTGCAGGCCGATGATCTGCACTCCCGCGGCCTCGGCCTGTCGGCGGAGTTCGGCCCTGCGAGCGGCGGTCACGTCGGTGATGAGCGGGGCGAGTGTGAACGGGGCGACCTCCAGTCCGCCGTAGCCGAGTTCGGCGACCCGGCCGCAGACGCGGGCGTGGTCCCAGCCCTCGAACGTTTCATTGCAGATCGCGTACTTCATGCGGCCTCGCATCGGGTCAGGGGAGCCGGACGTCCCGCTCCTGAGACGGGTCGTCCGGGTTCACCAGGCGGACCGACACCGACCCGGTCGGAGAGCTGGCCGCCTCGCGGTAGAAGTCGGCCGGGGTCGGGACCGGCTTGTTGTTGACGTGGGTGATGAGCCACTGGTTCGGGGCGTCGTTGATTGCCTTGAACTTCTTCTCTGCCGGACTGCCCGGCTCCAGTTCGCGGACAACCACTCCGGGTGGAACGCGGGGGGCAACCGCGCCACGAGGCGCGTTCTGTTTCTGGACCAGGAGCACACTGCTGTAGTCCACGCGAAGACCGTGGACCGGCTTCGGACGGCTGGACGCGATCCAGGGCAGGGGGTGGTCGAGCTTGGCCAGCGTGACCTCGACCGGTGTGGTCTGGGAACCGCGGCGGACGGTCAGCTTGAGCTTGGTTCCGGCCAGCGCTGCACCGATGTGCAGGAAGAGGTCGTCCGGCTCGCCGACGGGCAGCCCGTCGATGGCGATCACAATGTCCATCGGCATGAGATTGGCCGTGAATGCCGGGGTGCCCGGGACGACGGCCGTCAGACGGAGTCCGCCACGGTCGTGGCCGCCGTCTACCGACTCCGGCAGCACGGGCTCGGCCTGGACGCCGAGGAACCCGTACTCGACCTCGCGGCCGGCCTTCAGGGCATCGACTATGCGCCGGTAGTTGCGGTCGAACGGGATGGCGAACCCGCCCGCCGTTTCCGACCCGGTGACGGCGGCCATCGGAGTGGTCAGACCGATCAACTCGCCGTCCATGTTCAGGAGTGCCCCGCCACTGCATCCGAGTGTGACACGGGCATCGGTCTGTAGGAGCATGTTGTAGTGGTGCAAGGCCCGGCTCCGCTGATCCTCCCGGCCCGGGCCGGCTGTTCGACGGCCGATGTTGCTCAGGATGCCCCACGACGAGCTGGCCGACCCGTCGGCGATGCCGGCTGCGGCCGGGTGCCCCAGGGCGACGACGAACATTCCCTTCGCGACGGTCGGCTTCTCACCGCCGGTGCGGACATCGGCGAACTTGACGGGCGTGAGGGCGGCCCCGCGACCCAGACCGTCCACGGGTTTCAGTACGGCCAGGTCGCTCCGCGCGTCGGCGGCGTGAATGTCGGCGTAGAAACCGCGGCCGGTCCCGGTCCGTACGTAGACCTTGGTCGCACCCTCGATCAGGTGGAAGTTGGTCAGCACCAGACCGTCCGCATCGAGCACGATGCCCGACCCGTACTGGTAGTCGCGGGCGTTTAACGGGTCACTCAGGTCGAGCGGATCGGGCGTCTGGTCGATCGGCCTCCAGCGGCCGACCTGCGGGGCCACGCGGCGGACGTACCCGCCGAGTCGGCCTGGCAGTTTCTGCTCGTCGGCCGGGAGTGGCGGATACCGGGTGCTGTGGGAGACGACGGCCGCCACGATGGACGGCTCGGCCGCCGCGATGACTTTCTGAAGGTGTTCCTGGGTCGCCCGGACGCCGTCCGGGGGCAGGGCGGCGACGGTCAGCGACGCGACGAGCGGAACGAGGGTTAGTCCAAGGAGTCCGCGTCGCATGGTCGCAACTCATGGGGTCGGGGCCAGGGGCACCCGTAGTTCTACCGCGACTCCGGCCGCACCGCCAGCGGCGGTTACAGCCCCGCCCGCACCGCCCGGACGAACGCCTCGAAGTTGGCGACCGGGGTTTCCTTCCCGACCCCGTGGTTCAGGTTGACGATGTGTCGCTGGCCGCCGCCGGCCTGAAGGCACGCCCGAACTGCCGCGGCCACTTGATCCGGGGTTCCGGTTCGCAATACCGACTCGTCCACGTTGCCCTGAAACGTCAGGTGCGGATACCGGGCGCGGGCGTCGGCCAGGTCGTGCCGCTTGCCGAGGCTGACCACCTCACACCCGGCCGTTGCCATGCGATCCAGGTGCGGGCATTCCTTGACGAACAGGATGCGCGGCACACCTGCTGCCGACCGGAAGATGGCTTCGTGGTGCGGTTGCGCCCAGGCGTCGTACTCCTCGCCGGTGAGCATCCCGGCCCAGGAGTCGAAGAGTTGATAGACGTCTGCCCCATCGGCGGTCAGCGTGTTCAGGAATAATCCGGTGGCGTGGGAGAGCTGATCCAGCAACCCGTTCCAGATGGCAGGCTGTTCGTGCGCGAACCGGCGGGTCGCGGCCATGTCCTTGCCGGTGCCGATGCAGTACGTCGCGACGGTAAATGGCGCCCCGGCAAACACGATCACAGGCAACTCGCCCAGTAACTCCTCCTTCACCCGCTTCAATAGCGCCCGGATGTGCCGGTACGAGTCAGGCGGTGGCTCGGGATTCAGGCGTGCGAGATCGCTGTCCGACCGCACTGGGCGGTCCGGGGTCGGGCCGATGTCTGGCTTCAGTTCGAACGGCAACCCCATGGCCGCCGGAAGGGTGGTGATGTCGTAGAAGAGGATGACCGCGTCCACGCCGAACCGCTTCGGGCACAGGGACGCTCGCGCGGCCCGCTCCGTGTCCTCGCAGAACTCGTAGAACCCGGTCCCGGCGCGGATCGCGTTGAACTCCGGGTCCCACCGCCCGGCCTGCCGCATCGCCCAGACCGGCGGCCGCTCGACCTCTTCTCCCAGGGCGGCGCGGACGAGCAGGTGGCGGCGGTCGGGCATGACGGGTCTCGGTCAAGGGATGGCCGGCGGCTTCACTCCAACATATAGGGTGGCGATCCCGAACGTGAACGGGTAGTAGCGCACGTCGCTCAGTCCTTGAGCCGCCATCTTCGCGGCCAGCGCCTCGCCGTCCGGGAACTCCATCACGCTGGCCGGCAGGTAGGTGTAAGCGCTCTCGCGGCTGCGCGACAGGACCTGACCGACACGCGGCAGGACGGCCCGGAAGTACCAGCGATACAGTGGCCCAAACACACGCCCCCGCGGGCGGGAGAACTCCAGCACGGCGACCCGACCGCCCGGCCGGGTGACGCGGACCATCTCAGCCAGCCCGCGGTCCGGGTCAGTGACATTCCGCAGTCCAAAGGCGACCGTCACGAGCTGGAAGAAGTCGGCGGGGAAGGGGATCGCCTGGGCGTCCGCCTCGACGAACCGCACGCGCTCGGACGCACCGGCGCGCCGGACCTTGTCCGCCGCCCGGATCAGCATTTCGTGGCAGAAGTCGGCCCCGATGACCGGCACTGTGCCGCCGGCCGCCCGGTCGTAGGTCAGCGCCAGATCCCCGGTCCCGGTACACAGGTCGAGGATCGGCCCGGCATCGCCCGGGGCCGGCGGAACGAGCCGCGCGGTCTTCCGCCGCCAGGCCCGGTCCACGTTCAGGCTCAGCAGGTGATTGAGGAAGTCGTACCACGGCGCGATCTGGCCGAACATCCGGCGGATGCGGGCCTCACGCTTGTCGAGCAGGTCGGCGGGCACTGGTCGGGTCCGGTGTCGGAGAGTGCGGCTACCAGGGGTGAGTTATGGAGGAAACCGCCGGTCGTCCGGTGTCCGCAACCGCGGGAGTGCGGTAGAGTGGTGGCGACACCCATAGTGGCGAGCGGCGGTTATGCTGGAATCCCGACGATTCCTGGTCCGGGAACGGGTCAAGTTCCTCAAGTCCCACCACACCTACGACATCCTCGACGCCGACACCGAAGTGCAACTCGGGACCGCCGACGAGACGATTTCCGCTTTCGCCCAACTGTTCCGCTGGTTCGTGAGTAAACAATTGATGGGGACGCGGATCGAGGTCCGCGAAAAGCCGGACGACTCGCTCGTCTTCACGCTCAGCCGGGGGTGGTATCTGATCCGGTCGCGGGTCGAGGTCCACGACGCACAGGGATCACTGGTCGGTTACCTCAAGAGTAAACTGATCTCCTGGAGTGGTGGGTTCCACGTCTACGACCGGGACGATCGGCTGTTCGCCGAGGTGTCCGGTAATCTGATCGGGTTCAAGTACCGGATGACGACGCCAGACGGGGCGGTCGAGCTGGGCCGTGTGTCGAAGCAGTGGAAAGGACTCACCCGGGAGTTCTTCACCTCCGCCGACTGGTATCTGGTCGAGATCAACGACGACCTGGACGAACAGCCGATGGCCAAGATGCTGGTGCTGGCGGCCGCGCTGGCGACGGACATGATCTTCAAGTCGGAGTCCCGCACCACCGACGTCACCGACCTGGGGGGATGACCCGTGTTGACTGCCGAAGGCTGTCGTGGCCGCCGACAACGGCTCCTTGACCGGCTGATACCGTCTCACCCGCTGTTGCTGGGCGACCCGCTGAACCTGCGATACCTCGCCAACTTCTACGTGGACCCGTTCAGCCTAGGGGCGGACTACAGCGGCCTGCTGCTGATCCAGCCGGACGGTCGGACCACCCTGTACCACGACAACCGGATGCCGAAGTCGGTGGAAGCGGCCCACGCCGACGAGCGGGTGCCGGTGAGGTGGTACGACGGCAAGTCTCCCGGCGACGGTCCGCGCCGGCTGATCCTCCGCGACGTGGTCGAGTTGAGTGGGACCGAGGGCCGCATCCACGACCTGCTGAGCGACCCACTTGCCCCGGACCTGTTGCGTGCGGTCGCGGAGATGCGACGGGCCAAGGACCCGGACGAAGTCGAGGCGTTGCGTGCGTGCATGCGGGCCGCCGAGGCTGGCCACGACTGGGCACGCCGCAAGGTCCAGCCGGGTCTAACCGAACTGCACGTCTACTCCGGCGTCTTCCACCGCTGCTCCCGGACGGTCGGCCGGCCGGTCGTCGTGTACGGGGACTTCGCCGTCTCGCCCGGCCCGGCCCGGCGCGGCGGGCCGCCGACCGAACGCGAGATTGTCGCCGGGGAGACGCTGATCCTCGACTACTCGGTTGTGATCCAGGGCTACCGCAGCGACTTCACAAACACCCTGGTCGTCGGCGCCGACCCGACCCCGGAACAACAGCGACTCTTCGACCTTTGCGTTGCCGCGATGGCTGAGGGGGAGAAGCTACTTCGGGCCGGGGCAGCGTGCAAGGACGTGTACGACGCGGTCCGCGGCTCGTTCGACCGCGAGGGGATGGCCGACTACTTCCCGCACCACGCCGGTCACGGGCTAGGTCTGGGCCACCCGGAAGCACCGTTCTTCGTCAAGGACGCGACCGAGACGCTCATCGCCGGGGACGTGGTGACGCTGGAGCCGGGGCTGTACATTGAGGGCATCGGCGGGGTACGGATCGAGCACAACTACCTGATTACTCAGGATGGTTACGAGCGGCTGAGCAATCACACGATCGCGTTGAAATGAGAAAAGCCCACCCGTACGCGGGTGGGCTACAGTCATCACATTCAACGAATCGGTGCGATCTCGATGTCCTTGAAGTGGACCTCGGCGCCCTCGGATTGAAGCGCGATTCGCCCGGACTTCAGTTCGCCGTTCGCCCCCTGGTTCACCTGCTTGCCGTTGATCTTCAGCGTCACGTCGCCGCCCTTGCAGGTGATCTCGTACTGGTTCCACTCGCCGAATGGCTTCTCGACCTTCTCCTCCCGGTTGACGCGGAAGTAGTGGCGGCCTTCCTTGTTCTTGGGGTCCTTGCGGGACTGTTCGATGTCCAGCTTCGGCAGCATCCCCTTCGCGTCACCGATCAGCCAGAAGTCGCCGGCCTGTCCGGCGGCGAGCTGGGCCTCGACCGAGTTCGGCCACACCCTGTCCGGTCCGGTCACATGCAGCAGCACCCCACTGTTGCCACCCTTGCTATCCGCCGGGAACCGCCACTTTAGCCGTAGGATGTAGTTGCCGTGCTCTTTCTCGGTGGCGATGTATCCGGCCGGCTTGCCGACGCAGCGGATGTAGCCATCCTCGATCGACCAGGTGTTCTTCGGGTCGGGCACGGAGTCCGGCTTGCCTTTGGCCGGGGGCAAGTATGGCTTCCAGCCGGAGAGGTCCTTGCCGTTGAAGAGCGGCGTGAATCCGTCCTTGTCCTGTGCGGGGGCCGAGCCATGCCACGCGACGGCCAAGGCCAGGGCCGGGATGAGCGGGAGTGCCCAGGTGCGCATCGGGAACCTCGTGGTCACAGGGGAGGGCCGCCCCGGCAACGGTCCGGGGCCGGAGCGAGATTGTAGGCGGGACGCGGGCCGGACGCAATCAGCCGGCCGGTTGTAACATCCCCGTTGGTCCTGCAAGGCTCGCACGCGATGCACTCCCTCTGACCCGCGGGCGACTTCCCCTTATAATTGGCCACGTCCAATCCACCACTGACCCGGGCACCATGCGTCTCGACACCCTGACCATCGTCGGCGTCGGTCTGATCGGCGGGTCGGTGGGGCTGGCTGCGAAGGCACGCGGGGTGGCTCGCCGTGTCGTCGGCGTCGGGCGGGACGAACGGACCCTGGCCCGTGCTGTCGCGGTCGGGGCGATCGACTCGTTCACCACAAACCTGGGCGACGGTGCGTCAGCGGCGGACCTGGTCGTGGTCTGCACACCGGTGGACCGCGTCGCCGGAGATGTCCTCACTGCAGCGACCGCGGCGCCTTCACGGTCGGTCGTCACCGATGCCGGCAGTACGAAGGGCAACATCGTCCGCGCCCTGAACGGCATGATGCCGCCGAAGGCTGCCCCGTTTGTCGGCAGCCACCCGCTGGCCGGCTCTGAAAAGAAGGGGGCCGCCCACGCCCGCGCCGACCTGTTCGCCGACCGGATTGTGGTCGTGACTCCGACCGCCGACACCGACCAGGAGGCGGCGTCGGTGGTCGATCTGTTCTGGCAGTCGCTCGGAGCGCGGGTCATCCGCATGGACCCGTTTGAACACGACGAGGCGCTGGCGGCGACCAGCCACCTGCCACACGCGGCGGCGTCCGGGCTGGCTGCCGCGACACCAGTGGGTTGGCTCGGCTTGACTGCCGGCGGGTTCCGCGACACGACGCGAATCGCGGGGGCGGACCCGGACTTGTGGGCGGCGATCTTCGAGGCGAACCGCGACGCGGTGCTGGCGGCGACGGACCGGTTCGCCGACCGGATGGCGGAGTTCCGGCGGGTGCTGGCGGCCGGCGACCGGGCTGGGCTGGTCCGGTGGCTGGCCGAGGGGAAGAAGGTGCGTGATGCTCTGGGAAGTTGAGTTGCGGCCGACTGGCCGGGATGACGAGCGTGAGCGGGTGTGCGACGAGTTCGACCTGCTCACCCACTCGCAGCGCGGAGCCGACGCGGTCGGCGCATCCTCTCGCGGCTACCTGCTCGAAGGGGATCTCGTGGCCGAAGACGTTATCCGGTTGTGCGATGCCCTGTTGGTCGATCCGCTGGTGGAGACCGCCGCCGTCCGCGAGGTCGGGGCGGCGCTCGACGGCCACCCGTACACGGTACTGCTCAAGCCCGGCGTCATGGACCCGGTGTCGCAAAGCGTCCGAAAGGCGGCCCGCGACCTGGGACTGTCGGTCGAGGAAGTCCGCACGTTCCGCCGGTACGCCGGCAACCCCGCGACGACGCAGGCGGACCGCGAGTTGTTGTTCCGCAAGGTTCTTGCCAACGACGCCATCGAACAGGTGGTCGTCGGCCGGCTCCACGCCGACCACCTCGCCGTCGGCAAGCCGTACACCTTCAAGCTCATCACTCTGCCGATCCGCGGCCTGAACGACGACGCCCTGTTGAAGCTGAGCAAGGACGGCCAGCTTGCGCTCACCCTGGACGAGATGCGGACGATTCAGGCCCACTTCCGATCGCTCGACCGCGACCCGACCGACGCGGAACTGGAGACGATCGCCCAGACCTGGTCGGAGCACTGCTCGCACAAGACGCTCAAGGGGACGGTCGAGTACACCGAGGTAATCGGCGCCGAGCGCCGCACCCGCCGCTACAAGAACCTGCTGAAGGAAACCGTCTTCGCCGCGACGCAGACGATCCGCTCGCGGCTCGGGGCGGACGACTGGTGCGTCAGCGTGTTCGCGGACAACGCCGGCGTGGTCAAGTTCGACGAGAAGTTCCACATCTGCTTCAAGGTGGAGACGCACAACCGGCCGTCCGCGATCGAGCCTTACGGCGGAGCGAACACTGGCATCGGCGGCGTGATCCGCGACGTGCTTGGAACCGGTCTCGGTGGCCGACCGGTCTGCAATACCGACGTGTTCTGCTTCGCCCGCCCCGATTTCGCGGCGGAGGAGTTGCCGCCGGGCGTGCTGCACCCGCGGCGAGTGATCCAGGGCGTCGTCGCCGGAGTGCGGGACTACGGCAACCGCATGGGCATTCCGACCGTCAACGGGGCGGTGATCTTCGACGACCGCTACCTGGCGAATCCGCTCGTCTTCTGTGGCACTGTCGGCCTGATCCCGTTCGGGATGGAGCAGAAGAAGGTCAGCCCGGGTGAACTGATCGTCGCTCTCGGCGGGCGGACCGGTCGGGACGGCATCCACGGCGCGACGTTCTCGTCGGAGGAACTGACCGAGAAGTCCGAGTCGGTCAGCGGCGGGGCGGTGCAGATCGGCAACGCCATCGAGGAAAAGAAAGTCCTCGATGTGGTGCTGGCCGCACGCGATCGGGGACTGTTCACCGCGATCACCGACTGCGGGGCCGGCGGGTTTAGCTCCGCGGTCGGCGAGATGGGCGCCGACACTGGGGCCGACGTGGCGCTGGAGAACGCGCCGCTCAAGTACGAGGGGCTCAGCTACACCGAGATCTGGATCAGCGAGTCCCAGGAGCGGATGGTGCTTTCCGTGCCGCTGGAGAAGTGGGAGGAACTGCGGTCATTGTGCGCCGGCGAGGACGTGGAGGCGGCGGTACTCGGCACGTTCACCGACACCGGCCGGTTGCGGCTGACATACCGCGGCGAGCAGGTCGCGGACCTGGACATGCACTTCCTGCACGACGGGCGGCCGGACGTGGTCCGGCAGGCCGAGTGGGAAAAGCCGTTCGTGTCATCGCAGCCGACCAGTGCTGTGCTGCCGGCCGTCACGGGACTACCTTCTCAGGAAGCCCTGACCCGTATTCTTTCCAGCTACTCGGTCTGCTCGAAGGAATGGATCATCCGACAGTATGACCACGAGGTTCAGGGCGGCAGCGCGGTCAAGCCGTTGGTCGGCGTTGCGAACGACGGCCCCTCCGACGCGGCGGTGGTGATGCCGGTCCTCGGCTCGTGGGTCGGTGCCGCGCTCGGGTGCGGGCTGAACCCACGGTATGCCGATCTTGACCCCTGGGCCGCGGCTGCGGCCGCCATCGACGAGGCGGTCCGCAACGTCGTCGCGGTCGGGGCTGATCCGTCCCGCACAGCCATCCTCGACAACTTCTGCTGGGGCAACGTCACCGACCCGGAGATGCTCGGGGCGCTCGTCCGCACCGCCGAGGCGTGCCGCGACGTGGCCGTCGCCTACGGAACCCCGTTCATCAGCGGCAAAGACAGCCTCAACAACGAGTACCGGTCCCCGACAAAGCGAATCGCCATCCCACACACACTTCTCATATCCGCGCTGGGACGGGTGCCGGATGTGCGCAAGTGCGTCACGATGGACCTGAAAGAGCCTGGCAACGACCTGTACCTCGTCGGCTGGACGAAGGACGAACTCGGCGGCTCGCACCTGTACCTCGTCGCGGGCTGGTCCGGCGGCATCCCGCCGTCGCCCGACCTGGAGGAAGCCCCCCGTGCGTTCGCCGCGGTCCACCGGGCGATCTCGGACGGGCTGGTTCGATCCTGCCACGACCTGTGCGAGGGGGGCCTTGCGGTCGCAGTCGCCGAGATGGCTTTTGCCGGCGGCGTCGGGGCCGATGTGACCGAACTGCCCGGAGACGCGGGGCTGTCCGACGAGGCGAAGCTGTTTAGCGAAACAACGACCCGGTTCCTGATCGAGACGAAGCCGGAGAATGCGGACCGACTCCGCGCCTGCTTCGCCGGGTTGCCGTTCGTGAAGGTCGGAACGACCACCACCGAGCCGCGGTTGCGGATCGCCGGATCGAACGGCGAGTGGCTGGTCTGGGCGAAGCTGGCCGACCTGAAAGAGGCGTGGCAAAAGCCGCTTCGCTGGTAGAACCGGACGCCAAAAAACCATCACCCGACCGGGGCGGCGCCAGCGCGCCGCCCCGGTCGCGTGTTTACAATGGCGGTGTGTCCTGTTACGGAGGTAGCCGATGCTCCGCCGCGTACCCCCGCTGGCCGTCCTGGTTGGCCTGCTCGCGCTTCTGTTCGTCCCGACCCCGTCACCTGCCGCGCCGCCGCCCAGTGAGGAAGACGAGTTCGTCCGGCGGGTGAATCGGGCGATCGACCGGGGCGTGCAGTACCTCAAGTCCCAGCACAAGCCGAAGACCCACTGGGAAGGCTTCTGGCTCAACCAGGCCGCGGACATGGAGGGTGGCGTCACGGCGCTGGGCGCGCTGGCGCTACTCAACTGCGGGGAGAAGCCGGACTCGCGGGAGTTGAAGGCCGCACTCGACTACCTTCGGTCGCTGCCGCCGAAACGGACTTACGTCGTCGGGCTGAGCACCATGGTCTTCGCCGAGGCCCGCCTGCCCCGCGACCTGCCGACCATCCAGAAAAACGTGAACTGGCTGATCGAGAACGCCACCCGGTCCGGCGGCAAGATCACCGGCTGGAGCTACCCGTTCGCCGATGGCAACCGGCCGGACGGATCGAACACCCAGTACGCCGTCCTCGGGCTGTACGCCGGCAAGCAGGCCGGGGCGAAGATCGACGACGAGGTGTGGAAGCAAATCCGTCAGCTCTACATCGACAGCCAGCGGCCCGAAGGCCAGGAAGCCGGGTTCTGGCAGTACACCGAGTCGGGCGGGCTGTCCGGCCCGAGTTTTACCATGACCGTGGCCGGGGCGTCGGGCCTGGTGATTGCCGGCATGGGCCTCAACGAGAGCCGGCAGGGGCTGGACCCGGCGACGGGGGTGGCGCGGAACTGCGGCAAGTACGACTCGAACGGCCCGCTCCAGAAGGGCATGAACTGGATCGCCCGATACTTCGCCTATTACAACGCCCGGGAGAGCAAGTCGGACTTTTACAACATCTACGGCATCGAGCGGGTCGGCCGGCTCTCGGGCCAGCGGTTCATCGGCCGCACCGACTGGTATCGCGACGGATGCGAGTTGCTGGTCCGCGAGCAGAACCGCGAGGGCGCGTGGTCCCAGAAGCACGGCATCCCGATCGACGGCGTGAACGTGATCGCGACCAGCTTCGCACTCCTGTTCCTTTCGAAGGGCCGCACGCCGGTCCTCATCAGCAAGCTCGCCTACGGCGACTTCGTCATGCCCGACGGCAAGATGCTCGTCGAGCGCGGTCCGGTTCCCGGCGTGGTCGGATGGAATCGCAAGCACAACGACGCCCGGCACCTGACCGAGTTCGCGAGCAAGGAACTCTTCGGCGGACTTCCGCTGGGCTGGCAGGTCTACGACCCCCGCCGCAAGGAATTCAATCGCAACGAGGAGGTCCTCACGGAAGTCGGCGTACTGGTGCAGTCGCCGATCCTGTACCTCAACGGCCACCACGCGCCGGCGCTCAAGGGGCAACAGGAGGAGATCCTCAAGAAGTACCTCGACGAAGGGGGCTTCGTACTGGCCGAGGCATGCTGCGGCTCCGAGGAGTTCGCCACGGGGTTTCGTGCGCTCATGAAGAAGCTCTACCCGGCGAGCAAGCTCCAGCCGATGCCGCCTGAGCACCCGATCTGGCAGTCGTTCTTCGCCGTCCCGCCGACCACGTTCCCGAAGCTGGAGTACATGGATAGCGGCTGCCGGACCGTCGTCGTCTTCAGCCCGGAGCCGCTGGCCGGCTACTGGGAGGAGGCGAAGTACATGGCACCGAAGGGCAAGAAGGACGTGGACCGCGGCGGCCAGGCATACCGGCTGGCGGCGAACGTGATCGCCTATGCGACCGGGATGGAGCCGCCCAAGCAGCGGGGAACGTCGCGGAATATCGCTTCCGGCACCGCCGACCGCAGTCCCCCCAAGGGGTTCATCAAGCCGGCCCAGATCCGCCTACCCGACGAGAACCCTCCGGCCGAGGGGGCGATGCGGAACCTGATGGCGCACCTCAAGAGCGCTGCCCGGATCGACGCGGTGCTGGAGAAAGAGCCTCTCCCGCCCGGCGACGACGAACTGTTCAAGTACAAGTTCATGTACCTGCACGGTCGCCGGTCGTTCAACCTCGCGGACAACGAGATCGAGAACATCAAGTCGAACCTCCAGGCCGGCGGGCTTTTACTGGCGGACGCCTGTTGCGGCAAGAAGGAGTTCGACCAGTCCTTCCGGGCGATGGTCGAGAAGATGTTCCCCGGCCAGAAGCTGGAGGTGATCCCGCCGGGCGACGAACTCTACTCGGCCCGACTGAACGGCGGTACGGCGATCACGTCCGTGAAGCGACGCGAGAAGGCGGGTGATGCCGGGGCAGCGGACAACGGATTCAACGACCTTCCACCGCACCTGGAGGGGATCAAGCTCGACGGCCGGTGGGTGCTGATTTACAGCAAGTACGACATCGGATGCGCTCTGGAGGGGCACAAGTCCACCGACTGCCTGGGTCACACCCGCGACAGTGCCCAACAACTGGCAACCGCCGCGGTCCTCTATGCATTGAAGCGGTAAGAGAATGATCCGCAGATTCCGCAGATTTCACAGTTTAGAAGACAGAAGTACACATTCTTATCTGTCTTCTAATCTGTGAAATCTGCGGAATCTGCGGATCGCTCGGTTCTGTGGATCACTTCACCAGCACCTCGGCCCAGGTGCGAACCTGGTCGGGGTTCAGCCCGTGCGGCAGCCCGAGCAGGTGCAGGCCGATGAGCACGAGCGCCACGTCCGCGACGCCGCAGAGGTACGGGACAAACAGCCCCTTGGCCGACCGAAGCCGGGTCAGGGTCGTACCGATCCGCTCGGCGCGGGCCTGCCAGCCGAGGTAGCGAGTCTCCAGCACGTCCCGGACCTGGACCAGCCGGCCCAGCTCGTACTGCCGCTTGGCCGCGGTCAGCGCGTCGGGACCGCTGGCGTTGCCCGGCTTGACCGGGCGGGCCGCCTGCTGGGCGGCCAGGGCGGCGGCCGTGTACTTCTTCTCCGTCCGGGCCGCCCGGCCGGCGAGCACCCACTTGAGTCCGCCGAGGGCCGCCAGGAACACCGCGTACAGGGGAACCATGTGGTGTCCTAACGAGGGTGCAGTGCGAGGAGTCCGTCCGATGGGAACGCCCACCATGCCGACGCAGCACCCACACCGTCAGACATGATCGCGTAGCCGATGGGAGAGAGGCGGGTGAGTGGTGGGTGGTTCGCCGGGAATCTACGAAAACGGGCCGCGGCATGGTCGCTCGCGGCCCAATCGATGCGCGACGCGGAGCGTCGCCCCCTTGCGTTCCCACGCAGAGCGTGGGAACGAGAAGTCAGTACCCCTTAGTCGGTGTCACCTTCAGCGTGATGTCCTTGCCGTCCCGCTTCACGACCACCGCCACGGTCCGACCCGGTCGGACGAGGCTCGCCGCCATATACGCGTCGCCGACCGAGTCGGTCCACCGGCCGTCGAGCGTCAGCATCCGGTCGCCGGGCTTCAAGCCCGCCGCCGCGGCTGGTCCGTCCTGAAAGACTTCCTTCACGAGGACGCCCGGCTCCTTATCGTCAGCCGGTTGCACCGAGAAGCCCCACAGTCCGGCCGCACCGACCACCCGCGGCTTGCCCCCCTTCTCGCTGGCCGACATGAGTCGCGTCATCAGGTCGCCGAGGTAGTCGGCGGGCTTGTAGTCGGTCGGCTTGAGGACCAACTCCTGCTTCTGGTAATCCACAGTGGTTGCGTACCGCGCGAAGAACGGGAACCCGACTATCCCCTCGATTTTGCCGAACTCGTCCTCGAAGGCGGACGAGATCGCATTGACCGTCGGGTGGTCCATTACCACCGCCGGCAGGTCCACGGCGGTCACGTCACCGACCTGGAGTTTGTCTACCTCGACCTGGCTGACGCCGCCGAACAGGCCGAATCCGAAGCCGCCGCCGGCCTTCTTTTTCTTGAGCAGGCCCGCGTCCTTGCCGACACGGCTGTTGACCAGGTTCAGCGGCGCCCCGGTGTCGAAGATCAGCTTGTATGGCCCTTTGCCGTTGAGCGTCACGTCCAGCAGCATGTGCCGCGACGGCAGCAGCTTGAACGGCACGACGACCGGCTTCGGGTCCGCCTTCGGCGCCTGGGCAGGGCAGGGGGCCGCGGCCGCGAACAGTGCGATGGCAGCGAAGAACGTGGTTGCGGTTCGCATGGTTACAGCCCCCCTCCGAGCGTGACGGCGGTGGTTTCGATGACCTCGCCGCGGCGGACCTCGATCCGCAGTTCGTCGCCGGACTTCGCCTCCGCCAGCGCCCGGGCCAGGTCGCGCGGGGTGTCGATGTCGATCCTCCTCGCCTTTTGCATGCCGCCGATGCCTAGCCTGATTGCCAGGAACTTGTCACCGGCCTTGATGCCCGCCTTTGCAGCCGGGCCGTCGGCCAGCACTGACTTGACATACACGCCATCCTTGCGGTCCTCCGTCTCGGCTCCGAGGAACCCGCGGCCGCGGACCTCGAAGTTCGGGTTGATCCCCATCAGCCCGCCGAGGACCTTCATGATCGGGCCGAGGACTTCCAGTCCGCCCTGGCCGCCGCGTCCGATGCCCTTCGGATCGGGCGGGTCGAAGTCCAGCGGCACCCAGGTCAGCTTGTCGGCGGTGAAGTCGTAGGTGATGCGATACTTCGCCAGCACGTTGTACCCGATCACTCCGTGCAACTCGGCGCCCGCGAGGCCCAGTCCGTTCATCCCTTCGAGCTGGAACAGGTCCTCGACCCGCGTGCGGGCACCGTCCACCGCCACACCGCCCTCGACCTCGAACCGATCGAACGTGCTCCAGCCCTTGCCGTCGAGCTTGACCCCGACTTCCTTGGCCAGTTTTTTCGGGATGAACACCGCCGGCGCGCCGGTGTCGAGGATGAAGTTGTACGGCCCCTTGCCGTTGAGCTTGGCCCGGACCAGGACGTGCTTGGTGTCGGTGAGTCGGTATGGGATTTCGTAACTCTCAGGCGGGTCGGCCGCGGCGAGCAGCCCCGTCGTGCAGACGGCCGCCGTCAGCGCGATTAGCCAGCGGGTCATGGTGTCCCTCGTAGGTGAAAAGAGACGCCGGACACGACCCCGGCGCCTCGGATCGGCTGGGCCAATTCTAGCAGCCGGTTCGGCTCACTTGCTGTCCTTCTTCGACGCCTTCGGGTCTGTCCGGCTGACACGCACCCGGCCCTCGCCGTCCGGGGTGACACTGACGAACCCGAACATCATCTCGTTGGTCGTCTGTTCCCCGAACGGGATCGTCCGCGGCGGGTTGAACGGATTGTTCGGGTTGGAAAGGCTGTTGTCGTAGAGCGCTTCCACGTCGATCCGGGTGCCGGCGGGAGCCTTCAGGGGTTTCTTGAACCAGTACGTCTCCTGCCAGTTGTAATCCCAGTCCGGGATCTCCACGAGTGTGATCGCCTCGCCGCCGGGCGGGGTCATGACCACCTTGATCTGCCGGCCGATCAGGTGCATGTGCGGCATCACGGCGTGGACGGTGGCGTCACTCTGCAGCCACGCCGACGCCTTGACCTTGTGGTTCGACTCGCCGGCCGGGATCTGGAATGCGGCCTTTTCCAGTCCGAGAATCTGTCGAAGATTCTCCGGCCGTGGGCCGACCGCCACCGACTGCCAGACCTTCTCAACCGGCTTGTCGGCGAAGTACAGGCCGATCTTCAGCCGGTCAGTCTCGGGCTTCCCGGTCCGGTGGTAGTGCGTCTGGATGACGACCTCCGCCCCCTTCGGCAGATAATAACCGGTCCCGGCGGGCAGTTTGGTCGCCATCTGGCCGGGCGCCCACCCGCCGAACGCGCCGAACTGTGGCTCGCGACTGTTGCGGTCGGGGAAGAAACCGACGCCCATCGCGACCGAGTACCCGGGTCCGTGGTCCTCGTCCGACGGACGCAGCTTGCGGGCCTGCTGCTGGCGCTCCAGTTTGCGGCCCTGGCCGGTCAGGTCCCAGAAGTTGAGGGTGTGGTGGACCACACGCGCGTTGCCCGGCTTGACCTCGAAACCGACGATATACCGATCCTCGGTCAGACCGGTCGGCAACACGAAGCAGCGGAAGATGTCCTTGCCGGCCGCCCCGACGTGGAAGTCCTCGGGCACCTCCAGCACCAGGTCCGGCTTACCGAGTTGCCACTCGTCCGGGAACTTCGCTGGCGGCGGACCGTCCTTCGGATCGCCCTCTGGACAGCCAGCGTCCACCCACGTGCCCAGTGTCTTGATGTCCGTGTCGCTCATCTGCCGGGCGTTGGCGTACTCCGGCCCACCGACCGGCTTCCACGGCGGCATCTGGCGGCTCGCGGTGTACTCCTTGATGTCCTCGGCCCAGTTGACTGCGTGCCGGTAGCTCATCAGCGAGAACGGCCCGACCTGCCCCGGCCGGTGGCAGCCCTGACAGTTGGCCTGGATGATCGCCTTCACGTCCTTGTGGTACGTCACGCCGCCCGCGGCGCCGGACTTCGCAGTGAGTTCGCGGCTGCCGACCGGACAGCCCACCGGTTTGGTCACTGGAGTCTTCACGTCCTGACCGGCGAGCAGTTCCTCAATCGCGTCTTTCAAATCGTGCGAGGTGACGACCGAATTCCGCTTGAGCCGGGACGAGTAGCCGTTGTCGATCCGGCCGCGGTAGCGGAGGAAGTGATTGTGATCGAGAACGAACACCTCCGGAGTGGTCGTCGCCTTGAGTACGTCGGCCGCGGCGAGCTTCGGGTCGGCGTACAGCGGGAACTCGAGTTTGTACTCCGCCGCGAGCCTGGTCAGCGAATCGGGAGCCACGTCGCCGGCCGCGACGCCGAGGAACGACACGCCCTTGCCGGCATACTCCTTCGCCATCGCGGTTAACTGTGAGGAGTAGTTATTCGACACGGGACAGTCGAAGGACAGGAAGACGACCACGACGGCCTTCTTGCCCGGCAATGCGTTCACCGCGACCGGCTTGCCGTCCGGTGTGATGAGGGAAAGTCGCTCGATCTTCGTGTTGATCTTGTCCGTGGCCAGATCGTCCGCGACGGCCGAAGACCCGAGGGCAAGACTGGCGAGGGTCACGAGGGAAAGTGTTCGGGACATCCGATGGAACTCCGGGGACGTGGGGCTGCCGCGTCGCGTGCCGCACGGACATCATACTTCGCGACGGCGATCCCGGTTTCAAGCCCGTGAGGATTCGGGTCTGTCCTCACCATGCCCTCATCGGGACGGACACCTTGACGCCGTCACTCTGGTCATGAACAACGACACCATCCCCCGCAGCCGACCGGAGGCCCCTGCTTGACCGCGACCACCCAACCGCCGGACCTGGAGCAACGGCTCCGGGCCGTGGTCCCGGCGGCCCGGCTGGTCCGGGAACGGCACCTGCGGAAGGTCTTGCACCGTCTGGCCGACGCCGGCCAGTCGGTGTCCGTCCACCCCGAACTGCCAGTCTGGGTAGACCGCGACAGGCTCCAGGCACTGGATATCCTTCCCGCAGAAGTGTTCGACGGGAGCGAAAGTCCGCTGCTTCTCCTGACCGCCCCGGGCGATCGGTTCCCGACCGATCGACCGGAACCGGATGTGTTGCGGCATTACTGGCGGCTGCTGTTCCGTGCGGTGGTTGAGCCCGAACTGCACGCCCAGGCCAAGGCAGGCCAGCTCACACCCGAGGTCGCGCGAAAACGGTTCACGGCTCTCGGTGCCGAGATGGCAAGCGAGGCCCGATTCGTCCTGGAATCCGACCACCTGGTCCCGCACGGTGCCGACGACCTGACGGTGTTGATCGCATTCGTCGCCACGTTCGCCGAGTACGCACGTTTCGATCCGCGTGGGTTGCTCTGGGTGTTCCCGTCGCTACCAGACTCCTGCGACGGACTCACTGTCATGGCCCCGGGGGTCGCGTTCGACCGGCTCCTGGATCTGACACGACCAGTCGGGGCGGCTGACGCGGTGCCGACTGCCGTCCCGGACTCTCGTGCTGACCCGGAACGCGACGAGCCGCCGTGGGACGGCAGCGGGGAATTGCTGGCACTGTCAAGGCGGGCGGCCGCGACGGGCAACCACGTCCGGGCGGCGATCCTGCGAACCCGGGCCGGTGGGTCGGGGTGGGCGCAGATACGGTCCGGGCTGGTGCCCCGGCTTGCGGCCGTCCTGGGCTGGGACGAGCCGACCGCACGGGCCTGGGGGAACGCACTCGGTCCGCTCTTGAAGGCGGCCGCGCGCGGGTCGTGGCCGCGGGCCGCTCGGGCACTCTACGACCTGCAAAGAATCCCGGTCGATCTGGACGGTGAGCTTTACACCGTGGACCCGGTCGAGTGGGCCACGACCCTCGGCCGACGACCGCTCCGCCGGCCGCTGACCCGCGCCCGGCCCGTCATCCTCCACCGTCACCTGGCCACCGCACGCAAGCACCTGCTCCGTGCCCGCGTCCCCGCACACGACCGGGATCGGCTCGACGTGCTGCTGGCAGGTGAACTGCGCCGCGTCGAGGCTCGCATCCGTGCGGAACTCGGCCCGGTCGTCCGTGCCGTCCTCGATGAGGTCGGGCTGCGGCCAGTTAACCAGTCGGAGCAAATCGCCCGCGACAAGCTGGTGGCCGAGTTGCTCGATCGGGTGTGCGACCGCGGGTTTATCCGCCTCGGCGACCTGCGCGACGCGGTGTCTCGCAACCAGCTCAAGATGCCGGACCTACGCGAACCGGTAGATCTCGTCCGCGGCGACCCACTGTTGCGCGCCGATGAGCGACTGGCGGTCGAGCTGGACGGGGTCTACCACCGCGGGGAGGTGTACCTGCGCTGGATTCAGCGCGGCACCGCGGCGGCGTTCGGCACGCCCGTCGGGCGGTGGCTGTCGAAGTACGTCCTGTTCCCCTTCGGCGGTGCGTTCCTGACCGTCGAGTTTGCCAAGTACCTCGCCTACGAGGTCGGCAAGCTCTACGGCTACGTCCACAGCCTCTTGCCGCGACCGTCGGGCGAGGAGCCCGTGCTGGAGGCCCTGGTCGGGGGGACCGTCGAGGCGGTCCCGACCACAGAAGAAGCCGCCCACCACGGCGTGGCGCTGACGCCCGAGTCGGTCGCCGTCATGCTCGCGTTGGGCGTCCTGTTCCTGGCGTTGCTGTACTGGCCGGCGTTCCGTTCTGCGGTGCAGGCCGGGGTGTCGATGGCGTGGAGCGGACTCCGGTTCGCGGTTGTGGACCTCCCGCTGGCTGTCTGGCGGTCGCGTCCCGTCCGGGCCCTACGGGACAACGCCGTCACCCGGTTCGTGAACCGCTACTTCGGCACCGGCCTGGTGACCGGACTGCTCACCGCCTTGGTGTTCATCCTGCTGGGCGGCGGCCCCGGTCAAACCGCCACCGCGACTGGGGTCATGTTCGGACTGGCCACGCTGCTGGTGAACACCCCATTCGGCCGGCGGCTGGAGGACGAGACGGCCGAGGCGATCACCGACGCCTGGCGGGTACTCCGGGTGAACCTGATCCCGGGTCTGGTCGCGTGGCTGGTGTGGGCGTTCCGCGAACTGGCCGGAGTCGTCGAGCGCGGGCTCTATTCAGTGGACGAGTGGTTCCGCTTCCGCGAGGGTCAGGCGGCCCCGTCGCTGGCCCTGAAGGCCGTTCTGGCGCTGGTCTGGTTCCCGGTCGCGTACCTTGTCCGGTTCGCGTTCATGCTGTTGTTGGAGCCACAGATCAACCCGGTCAAGCACTTCCCGGTCGTCACGGTCTCGCACAAGCTGCTCCTGCCACTGATCGGGGCGGTCGCGGACGCGACCGGGCTCTCGGAGGCGACCTCGGCCCTCATCATTGGCGGCATCCCGGGCATCTTTGGGTTCATCGCCTGGGAGCTGAAGGAGAACTGGCGTCTATACGCGGCGAACCGGCCGCAAACGCTTCCCGCGGTCCCAATCGGCCACCACGGCGAGACCATGCGCGGGCTGTTGCGTCCCGGGTTCCATTCCGGGACGGTGCCGTCGCTGTACAGGAAACTGCGGGCCGCGGTCCGTCGGGCCGAGCTAACTGGCGAGCCTCCCCGGGTCGGTCGTCAGACACAGGGACTTGCGGAAGTCGCCCACGCGGTCGAGAGCTTTGCCGAACGCGAACTGATCCCGCTTATGAACTCGGCTTCAACCTGGGACGGACTGACCCCGCGCCTCAGGTCCGTGCGGGTCTCGGTCCAGTCGATCTCGCTGGAGCTTGACGTGGCCGAACTGGGCAAAGAGCCGCTGCGGTTCGCGTTCGACCACCACGGCGGTGTGATCTCCACCCATGTGGCTGAGCCCGGGTGGCTCGACCGACTGACTGCGGACCAGAGACAGGTGCTCAACGTCGCGCTGAGCGGGTTCGCGGCCCTGGGGTGCGCGGGGCCTCCTGAGGCCGTCGGTCCGATGGTACGGTCTCAGACGTGGACGGAGTGGGTGCAATTCTGGGAACTGGCAAACCGAAAACCGTCCTGACCCGTCGGAAGTGAGGCAGAGCTGCGCGACCGTTACCACCCGACCTGCCGTCGGCCTCGCGTGAGTCGCGGCCCGTCAACGGGTTGCGGCATGGTCCGGTCGTGCGAGCCTTGCCACCACCCGGATTCCTAAGCCGGCCGCGGCTGCCCGACTACCGCGCATCTTGTGCGGTAGACTAGCTAGGCCGTTGATATCCCCGCCGCGGCTCACCGACTGTCCGCCTGACGGAAGGGTAGTATGGCTCTTAACGCCCCGCGCGGTCGCACCACGGACGCCCGCCGCTCCCACCTGCTCTCCCGCCCCGGTCTGGAACGACTCGAAGACCGGACGACCCCCGCGACGGTCACCACACTGGCCGACGCCGGGGCCGGGTCGCTGCGCAGCGCGATCGCCGCCACACCCGCTGGCGGCACCGTGGACTTCGCCCCCGGGCTGGCAGGGGACATCGTCCTCTCCAGCCAGATTCAGATTCCCAAGAACTTGACGATCGTCGGCCCGGGCGAGGATCTGAACACCAACCCGATCATTCGGATCAGCGGCAACAACCTGTCCCGAATCTTCATCATCACAAATAACACGATCAACAACGTTGATCCGACCAGTATCACCGTCTCGATCTCCAAGTTGGAGTTCATCAACGGCAAGGCGTTCGGGACTGACCCCGTGACCCGTCTGGCCGGCGGTGGGGCGATCCAGGTCACCAACGAGATCCTGAACCTCACCGATGTGACGATCGGCGGCAGCAAGGCGACGGGTCCCAGTTCCCTGGGTGGAGCGATCGTGACGGGGTCGGTGAGTCAGCTCAATCTGGAACGGTGTACGATCAGCGGAAACGAGTCGGCCTTCGACGGGGGCGGCCTGTACCTGGGCTTTGGGAGTGCCAACAAGATCCGCAACAGCACGATCGAAGGCAACCGGTCGATCGGCGGCAGCGGCGGTGGCGTGTTCATCGACCTCAGCGGCGTACTGACCCTGGAGGACAGTACCGTCTCTGGGAACGTGGCCTCCGCCGGCGGCGGGGGCGGTGTGTACCACTGGCTTGGTGACGCCTCGACCTCCCTGGTCATTCGCCGGAGTACGATCACGGGCAACACCGCGACCGGCAAGGGCGGCGGGGTGTACTTCGACGGCGGGAACGGTGGCGTCGGCCAGGTCACGATCGAGAACAGCACCATCACTTCGAACAAGAGCACTCTGGAGAGCGGCGGAGGGGTGTTCCTTGCGGCGTCCGGCGGCAGCGGTGGGGTCGCGATCGTCAGTAACTCAACGATCTACGACAACCGGGCAGCCGGCTTCGGCGGCGGGATCGCCTCCGCGATCCAGAACACGTCGGTCCTGAGTTCGACCGTCGCCCTGAACGTCGCGGACACAAACGGCGACGATGTCGGATCGGGCGGCGGCTTCGCCCAACTGGCCGGTGCCGCGCGACTCGACAGTACCCTTCTCGGGGACAACCGGGTCAAGAGTACGTCTGGAACCTCCAACGACGCGGCCGGGAACCTGACCGCGGACTTCTGCCTGATTGAGGCGCCCGGCACGGCCACAATCACCGGCTCGAACAACGTGACCGGGGTGGACCCGGCCCTCGGCAAGCTGCAGAACAACGGCGGACCAACCCTGACCGTGGCACCGATAGCCGGCAGCCCGGCGATCGACGCGGGGAGCGGTTTCTTCTCCCCGCCGCCGAACAACGACCAGCGCGGCGCGGGGTTCAACCGGGTGATCGACGGCCGGATCGATATTGGTGCCTATGAGTACCAGCCGCCGACAACCGTCACCGTCCTGTCTAGTTCGGTCAACCCGGCCGAGGTGGGCGATCCGATCACCTTCACCGCCACCGTGGCCGGGGCCGCCAAGAACTCCAACCCGGTGTCCGGGACCGTCCGGTTCTTCGTGGACGGCCAGCTCGTGCGGACCGCCACGCTGACGGACGGCACCGCCATCTACACCACCAGCTTCGCAACCCTCGGAGCGCGCGTCGTCACGGCCCAGTACTCCGGGTTCTCGGGGTTCACCGGCGACCCGGTCGCGGACGTCTATCGGTTCGACCCGTCGAGTGGGACGCTGAACCAGGAGGTGGTCGTCCTCCCGCCGCCGCCACCACCACCGAACACCCCGCCGCGGATCTCCGACATCCCGGACCGGGTCATCGACGCCAACACCAGCAGCGGGGCGATCGCGTTCACGGTGGCCGACACAGAGACCCCGGCCTCCAACCTGACCCTGACCGTGGACACCTCGGACACGAGCATCCTGCCGCTGTCGGGCATCGCGTTCGGCGGCTCGGTGAACAACCGGACCATCACCATTGTTCCGGCCACGGACCGGACCGGGTCGGCCACGATCACCGTCACGGTGACGGACGCCAACGGGTTGACGGCCACCGATTCGTTCATCGTCACGGTACTTCCCGTAGTCCCGCCTCCGCCTCCTCCTCCGCCT
>DATLIF010000153.1:0-4870 GCA_035539575.1 Fimbriiglobus sp.
TCTGGAGGCGACGGCACGGCGGCTGGCGGCGCCGGAGCTGGTGGACGCCATCGACGCGGCCGACCGGCGGTGGCGGCCGGACGTGATCCTCTTCGAGTCCAACGCCGGGTTCGCGGCAGTGAAGGATCTGCTGGCCCGGCACGCCCGGTTCGGCCCGAAGGTCAAGGGCGTCACGCAGAGCCGCAGCAAGAAGGCGCGGGTGGCAGCGTTCGCGGTGGTGGTGCAGAACGGAACCTTCCGGGTCCGCGGGGACGGCTTCGGCGAGCCGGACCCGGCCCAGACGGACCTGTACGACGAGATGACCTGCTTCCCGTTCGCCGACCACGACGACCTGCTGGACGCGGCCGCGGCCGGCACGGCGTACCTCCTCGACCACCCCGAGCCGCGGGTGTGGGTCTGACGCCGCCTGCCAATTCCGACACCGCCCCCTCGGCCGGCCTCTGCCACTCTGGCACCACAACCCGCCTCCCCCACAACAAGCCGGTTCCACAACTTGTCACGGGTCATCGCCTTGCGGCAACCGACACCGGCGGCACGGCGGTTGCTGTCGTCCCCCACACGCCGTACTGTCTAGATCGCCACCCTGACATCCCAGGAGCAACGCGGATGGCAGCCAAGCAACTCGCCTTCGCCGACGACGCCCGCGCCAAACTCTTGGCCGGAGCCTCCAAGCTCGCCCGCGCGGTGCGCTCGACCCTCGGGCCGCGCGGCCGCAACGCCGTCCTCGACAAGGGCTGGGGCAGCCCCACCGTCACCAAGGACGGCGTCACTGTCGCCGAGGACATCGAGCTGCAAGACCCGTTCGAGAACATGGGCGCGCAGCTCGTCAAGGAGGCCGCCTCGAAGACCTCCGACGTCGCCGGCGACGGCACCACCACCGCCACCATTCTCGCCGAACATGTCTTCCGCGAGGGGCTCAAGGCCGTCGCCAGCGGGGCCGACCCGATGGCCGTCGTCCGTGGCGTCCAGCAGGGCGTCGAGAAGGTCGTCGCCGAACTGGAGAAGCTCGCCGACAAGATCGACCCGAAGGACACCAAGGCGATCACCGAGGTCGCCACCATCTCCGCGAACAACGAGAAGGAAATCGGCAAGAAGCTCGCCGAGGCGATGAAGCTCGTCGGCGCGACCAACGGCGTCGTGACGATCGAAGAGGGCAAGACCGCCGAGACGGAAGTGAACGTCGTCCAGGGGATGCAGTTCGACCGCGGCTACCTCAGCCCGCACTTCGTCAACAACCCCGAGTCGGTCACCTGCGAGTTCGACAACCCGTACATCCTCATCTTCGAGGACAAGGTGTCGAACGTGAAGGACCTGATCCCGCTGCTGGAGAAGACCAGCTCGCAGAAAGTGCCGCTGGTCATCATCGCCGAGGACATCGAGGGCGAGGCGCTCGCCACCCTGGTGCTCAACAAGCTCAAAGGCGTCCTCCAGGTGTGCGCGGTCAAGGCCCCGGGCTACGGCGACCGCCGCAAGGCCATGCTCGAGGACATCGCGATCCTGACCGGCGGCAAGGCGGTCTTCAAGGACCTGGGGCTGAAGCTGGAGAACGTTCAGGTCTCCGACCTGGGCCGCTGCAAGCGGATCAAGATCGACGCGGAGAACACCACCGTCACCGAGGGCAAGGGCAAGAAGGCGGAGATCGACGGCCGGGTCGAGTTGATCCGCCGGGAGATCGAGAAGACCGACAGCGAGTACGACCGCGAGAAGCTGCAAGAGCGGCTGGCGAAGCTGGCCGGCGGCGTCGCCCAGATCAAGGTCGGCGGGGCCACCGAGACCGAGATGAAGGAGCGCAAGGCGCTCTACGAGGACGCCCTGGCCGCGACTCGCGCCGCCCTGGAAGAGGGGACCGTCCCCGGCGGCGGGGTGGCGCTGCTCTGGGCCCGCAAGGTGCTCGACAAGCAGAAGCTCGAAGGCGACGAGGGGGTCGGGCTGCGGGTGCTGTTCAAGGCGCTGGAGATGCCGGCCCGGCTGATCGCGGAGAACGCCGGCAAGGACGGCACCGTGGTCGTGGCCAACATCCTCAAGGGCAAGGACAAGAACTTCGGGTACAACGCGGACTCCGACGAGTACGAGAACCTGCGCGAGGCGGGTGTCGTGGACCCGGTGAAGGTCACCCGCACGGCGCTGCAGAACGGCGTCAGCGTCGCGGCCCTGCTGCTGACCACCGAGAGCATGATCGCCGACATCCCTGAGCCGAAGGAGAAGGGCGGCGGCGACCACCACCATCACGACGAGATGGGCGGCATGGGCGGCATGGGTGGTATGGGTGGCATGGGCGGAATGATGTAAAGCTATGAGCGGTGAGCGATGAGCATTGAGCCAGACAATGGTTCCGCCCTTCGCTCGCTGTCTCCGTAATCCTGGTTTGGCTCAAAGCTCAAAGCTCATCACTCAACGCTGGAGATACACATGGCCAAGACGAAGGACGCTCCCGTGAACCTGCGGCCGCTGGACGACCGGGTCGTGGTCGAGAGCCTGGAGGCCGAGGAGAAGACCGCTGGCGGGATCCTGCTGCCGGACACGGCCAAGCAGAAGCCACAGCAGGGCAAGGTGATCGCGGTCGGCCCGGGGAAGCTCAACGACTCGGGCAACCGGTCGGCGCTGGCCGTGAAGGTCGGCGACACGGTGCTCTTCGGCAAGTACAGCGGCTCGGACGTCGAGGTCAGCGGCCGCGAATTCAAGATCCTCCGCGAGGCGGACATCCTCGCCAAGCTTTCGAAGTGATGAGCGGTGAGCGGTGAGCGGTGAGCCGACCCTGGCCCCCGCGCACCGCTCACCGGTCCGGGTTCCGATTTCTGGCTCACCGCTCATAGCTCACCGCTCACCGCTGGAGATACCATGGCCAAGCAGTTGCTCTACACCGACGACGCCCGCAAGAAGCTCCTGACCGGCGCCGAGAAGCTGGCCAAGGCGGTCGGCATCACCCTCGGGCCGACCGGGCGGAACGTCATCATCGACAAGTCGTTCGGCGGCCCGACCGTCACCAAGGACGGCGTGACCGTCGCCAAGGAGATCGAGCTGCCCGACCCGTTCGAGAACATGGGGGCCAAGCTCGTCAACGCGGTCGCCCAGAAGACCAGCGACACGGCCGGCGACGGCACCACCACCGCGACGGTGCTGGCCCTGGCGATCTACCAGGAGGGGCTGCGGAACATCACCGCCGGGGCCAACCCGATGGCGGTGAAGCGCGGCATCGACAAGGCCGTCGCCAAGGCGGTCGAATACCTGGAGAACACGCTCACCAAGAAGCTGTCCAAGAAGGAAGAAATGGCCCAGGTCGCGGCCATCTCCGCCAACAACGACCCGAAGATCGGCGAGATGATGGCCGACGCCTTCGAGAAGGTCGGCAAGGACGGGGTCATCACCGTCGAAGAGGGCAAGACCTCCGAGACGGAACTGGAGTTCGTCGAGGGGATGCAGTTCGACAAGGGGTACATCAGCCCGTACTTCGCGGCCGGTAGCGCTGACCTGAGGTGGGAGGCCGAGAACCCGCTGATCCTGCTGTACGAGAAGAAGCTTTCCAACGTCCGCGAGTTCCTGCCGCTGTTGGAGAAGGTGGCCCAGGCCCGCCGGCCGCTGCTCATCGTCGCCGAGGACGTCGAGAGCGAGGCCCTGGCGATGCTGGTGGTCAACAAGCTCCGCGGGCTGGTCGAGGTCTGCGCGGTCAAGGCCCCCGGGTTCGGCGACCGCCGCAAGGCGATGCTCGGCGACATCGCGGTCCTGACCGGTGGCACGTTCGTCAGCGAGGACCTGGGGATCAAGCTGGAGAACGTCGAGCTGTCGCACCTGGGGTCGGCCGACCGGGTGAGCGTGGAGAAGGAGAACACGACGATCATCGTCGAGAAGATGGACAAGGCCCGGCAGCAGGAGATCGAGAAGCGGGTCGGGCAGATCCGCACCCAGATGGACCAGACCGAGTCGAGCTACGACAAGGAGAAGTTCTCCGAGCGGCTGGCGAAGTTGGTCGGCGGGGTGGCGATCGTCCGGGTCGGGGCGGCCACCGAGGCGGAGATGAAGCAGACCAAGGGCCGGGTCGAGGACGCCCTGCACGCCACCCGGGCGGCGGTCGCCGAGGGGATCGTCGCCGGCGGCGGTACGGCGCTGATGCGGTGCGCCGCGGTCGTGGACGAGTTCTCCGAGAAGCTCAAGCACGACGAGCGGATCGGGGCGGAGATCGTGGCCCGGGCGCTGCAGAAGCCGCTGCGGACGATCGCCGAGAACTGCGGCACCGACGGGGCGGTGATCGCCGACGAGGTGGCGACCCGCGGTGAAAAGAACGCGAACACCGGGTATGATGCCAACACCGGCGAGTTCGTGGACATGTTCAAGGCCGGGATCATCGATCCGACGGTCGTGACCCGCAGCGCCTTGCAGAACGCCGCCAGCATCGCCGGGCTGATGCTCACCACCGAGGTGATGGTCACCAAGATCGATGAGGACGACAAGAAGTCCAAGGTGAGCGGGGCGATCGCCTGAGCCAGTTAAAAATGAAAAGTTAAAAGTTAAAAATGGAAAGGCAGGGACGGGTCACTTCGGCGGGCCTGCCCCTGCCTCTTCCGTTTGAACTTTTCATTTTGAACTTTTAACTTTTCATTCGAATGCAAAAGCGCGACTACTACGAAGTTCTGGCGGTCACTCGTGAGGCGTCGGCCGACGACGTCAAGAAGGCGTACCGCAAGCTGGCGATGCAGTTCCACCCGGACCGCAACCACGGCGACCACGAGGCGGCCGACCGGTTCAAGGAGTGTACCGAGGCGTTCGAGGTCCTCTCCGACCCCCAGAAGCGCGACCGGAATGACCGGTTCGGCCATGCCGGCGTCGAGGGGATGCCGCACGGCGGCGGGGTGGACTTCGGCGACCTGTTCGGCGA
>DATLIF010000154.1:0-1917 GCA_035539575.1 Fimbriiglobus sp.
ACTACCCACCCGGCGGCGAGGCCGGACTTGTCATCGCCGGCCGGTATACGCTCCTCGAACGCATCGGCGAGGGCGGCATGGGCGAGGTCTGGGTGGCGAAGCAGACCGAGCCAGTTACCCGCAAAGTGGCGGTCAAGCTCATCAAGGCCGGGATGGACTCCAAGGCCGTCGTCGCCCGGTTCGAGGCCGAGCGACAAGCTCTCGCGCTGATGGACCACCCCAACATCGCCCGGGTCCTCGACGGCGGGCTGACCGACCGTGGCCGGCCGTTCTTCGTCATGGAGTTGGTCAACGGCTTGCCGCTGACGAAGATCTGCGACGAGGCCAAGCTGACGCCCCGCGAGCGGCTGGAGTTGTTCGTCCCGGTGTGTCAGGCGGTGCAGCACGCCCACCAGAAGGGGATCGTCCACCGCGACCTCAAGCCGTCGAACGTGCTGGTGACGCTCTACGACGGCCGGCCGGTGCCGAAGGTGATCGACTTCGGCGTCGCCAAGGCGACCGGCGGCAGGCTGACCGACCAGACGTTCTCGACGCAGTTCGGGACGGTCCTCGGGACGCTGGAGTACATGGCCCCGGAGCAGGCGGGGTTCGGCGCCGTGGACGTGGACACCCGTGCGGACGTGTACTCGCTGGGGGTGGTCCTGTACGAGTTGCTGACCGGGCTGCGGCCGTTCGACGGGGACCGGTTGCGGAAGGCGGCGTTCGACGAGGTGCTGCGGATCATCCGCGAGGAGGAACCGCCGCGGCCCAGCGCCAAGCTGTCCACCGCCGACGCGCTGCCGTCGCTGGCGGCGGTGCGGCGGACGGAGCCGCGGCGGCTGGCGGCGCTGATGCAGGGGGAGTTGGACTGGGTGGTGATGCGGTGCCTGGAGAAGGACCGCAGCCGGCGGTACGAGACGGCCAGCGGGTTCGCGATGGACGTGCGGCGCTACCTGGCCGACGAGCCGGTGGAGGCCCGTCCGCCGTCGCGCGGGTATCGGCTGTGGAAGTTCGTGCGACGCAACCGCGGGCCGGTGCTGGCGGCGTCACTGGTGCTGCTGACGCTACTCGTCGGGATCGCCGGAACGAGTTGGGGGCTGGTGGAGTCGGACGCCGCCCGCCGCGCCGCCGAGGCCGCCGAGAAGAATGAGCGGGCCGAGCGCACCCGCGCGGACGACGAGCGGACGAAGGCCGACGCCGCCCGCCGGGTGGCCGAGCGGACCGCGGCCAGCTTGCTGATCGACATTAACTTGGCTGAGATTCGGGAGAACTCGCAGTTCGGGGTACTCCGGTTGGCACGCACGCTCAAGATGTTACCCACTGATGCCACGGAGTTGCGCGAGTTCGCGACCGTCAGCGTGCTGGCGGTCGGTCAGGAGCACGCCCCGCTCCTGCCCCCGATCACCCACGACGGGCGTGGTATGTCCTATCTCGAATTCAGCCCGGACGCCCGGACCCTGTTGACCCTAGGGGCCGATAGCACAGCCCGCCTCTGGGAGACGCGCACGGTCCGGCCGGTCGCCGTGCTGCGGCGTGGCAACGAGCGGGTCATGGCCTGTGCACTTAGCCCGGACGGCAAGACCGTGGTCACCGACTCCAAGGACGGCACCCTGCGGTTCTGGAACGTCTCGGATGGGACCTTTCGCGCGGAAACGGAGCCAAGGCCGGGCCGCTACGCTCAGGTGACGCTACCACAAAACGTCCTGGAACCGATCCAGGTCGCCGCAGAACGTACACTGACTGGCCGATACGTCGTGAATGAGCACCAGGTGGGGGGGCGGTGGGAAGGACCGTTCGGTAACCGTTCACGGTGCTGCATCGACTGAGGTGGCGTCCTCCATTTCATCTGGCGAGGTCGTCTTGAGGTAAGGAAGCGATTCGCATCCGAAGTGCTCACACACCCGAGCCGTGATCTCCGCTGCCGTCAGCTTCCGGTCC
>DATLIF010000155.1:0-2676 GCA_035539575.1 Fimbriiglobus sp.
TCCCCGGCAACGCCCGGCGACTCCACCTGGGACAGCCCGCCCGCCAACCCCGACAGCGACGACGACGGCAGCGGGAACGACGGCGGGGAGTCGGCTCCTGCGGCACCCGCAGACACCACCTGGGGCTGACCCCACGCCCCACCACAGACCGGCCCGGCAGCACGCCCCCAGCAAGCTGCCGGGCCTCCCTCATGACCCGGGGGAACGTCCGGCCGGATCCGTAGGACGGTAGGGGCATGGCACCTTCCCCCAGAACCCTCCCCGTAGTCGACTTCCTCGAGCAGCCCCTCTCCGAGGGCGACCGCATCGCCTTCAACAACGGCAACGACGGACGTCTCTACGCCGGCAGCATCCGCATGGTCGAGCGTGACGCCTATCAGCTTGTCGTCCACTCCGGGCACCTACTGATTATCGAAGGCGATCTGCTGCGCGCCAACGGCGGCAAGCCCGAGCGCATCAGGTTCAACCAGGTTGTCCGCCTGCCCTCCGAGGACGGTGCCTGATGGCCCCAACTTCCCGCACCGTCGAATCCAACCTCGTCGCCCACGCCCGCCGCGAACTCCGCATCTTCGGCGAAGACCCCGACACCACCCGCGGACTGATCCGCGTCGTCCGCGCCTTCGCCGACATGGGCCACTCCGGCACCAGCGCCCACCACTGCGCCTCCCTCCTCGACAAGCTCCTCCGCTACCAGCCGCTCACCGACCTCACCGACGACCCCGACGAGTGGATCGACCGGCACGCCGAGGGCATGACGCCGACCCCGCTCTGGCAGTCCAGGCGGAACAGCGAAGCGTTTTCCACCGATGGCGGCAAGACCTACACGCTCCTCTCCGAGCAGGAAGCCGCCGGCGATATCGCCACCACGCCCCTGCATCGCTCCAAGAGCGTCGCGCAGGACGCAGCGGCGGAAGAGTTCGAGGAGCGGTTGGAGCATCTCGCCGGGGATCTCTTCGGCGCTCAGCGGCCCACGGCCAGCAAGGACGGTGCCTGATGTCCAAGACCACGTTCAGCCTGCACTCGCACGACGGCCCCGCGCAGATCAACGGCGTCGACTTCACCGCCGTGCACATCAGCGAGCACGCCGACTCCGAAGGCATCGTCATCCTCAAGGGATGGGAGGGCACGGCGACAGTCCTCGTGAAGGACGCCCCCGCGATCACCCCCGAGTGGTCGGAAGACGCCGTGCGGAAGCCCGTCGAGGTACGGCTACCGGAAGGCGGCACGGGCCAGGCTCTTCTCACGGACGTGTTCTACATCGACGACGGCTTGGAGTACTGGCGGATTTCCTTCACCGGCGTCGGCCCCTCGCCCTGGGCGGAGGCATCTTCATGACCAAGCCTGCCGCCGACGACCGCCGCAAAGCCCTCTGCGCCTGGCTCCAGGCGAACGGCATCAACCCCAACGACGTCCCCATCCGCGGCGACCTGTACCTCGAACCCAGCCCCGCCGGAGACCCCTACACCGGCCGCTACATCCACTACGAGGCGTTCCACCGCGACAGCGACGGGCATCGGCACGTGGACGAGCGCGGCACCAAGGTGGCTGTCGAACGCCGCAGCACGCCGCTCCTCGTCGACCCGCCCGACTGGTGGGAGCCGTACCGCAAGCCGACCCGGGATCAGCTCCTCGAAGCCGTCGACCGGATACGCGCCCTGCACCAGCCTCAGCCGGACGGCAGCGGCTTCCCCGGCAGCCGGCAGTGCTCCACGTGCAGCCAAGACGGCGGGGACGGATACCAGTACCTCGTACCGTGGCCCTGTCCCACCATCCGGGCCCTCGAAGGCTGAATGGGCCCCTTCTGTCGGTGGCGCGTGCCAGACTGCCGAAGCGGGCTCCGTGTCGTCCCCCGTTGCGGTGCCCGCACTTCCCGAGCCAGTCCGCAAACCGCGCCCGGGAACGCGACGGCCCCGGCCACCCTTCCGCGAGAAGAGTGCCGGGGCCGACCACTGCCCGGGACGATGACTTCAGGACGCCGCGGTCACATCACCAGCGAACGCAATAGCCAGACCAGGCACTTCCTGAGCCACCCGGGCAACAACCGCCCGATGCCAGGACGCAGGGAACTCGGAATTCGGGTGCATAGCCCGGTACTCGGCATCGTCCCGGTAGGTGGCCACCCCAGGGTCGGGGACGTCCATCAGCTTGTCGATGATCCCGGACACGAACTCGCCGGTGCGCCGCTCAAGGTCTTCGATCTCCTGGCGGACGCCGTCGGGGATGGCGTACTTCCCGGCTTCCCAGTGCCGGACGGTGCGCGGGGAAACGCTGAGGTGGCCGGCGAGCCACTCGGGGGTGAGGCCGAGGAACTCGCGGACGACGCGGAGTTCCGCGGGGGTCATGCGTTCGTCGTCGGGCATGCCGGGCGGATCGGTGTAGGTCTTGTCGGTCACGGCTGCTCCAGGAATGGGGCGCGGCCCCGGACGGGAGGTGTCCAGGGCCGCGGTGGAAGAACGGGCTCAGGCGGTGGTGTCGTGGGTTTCAACGATGGCCCAGTAGGACTGCGAGTCGAAGTCGTCGATGCTGTTCAGCACACCGTCGTGGGCGGCGATCAGGTCGTCGACGATGCCGTCGATGTTGTAGTCGCCGGCGTGGTCGCCGAGGGTGAGGGAGACCTGGTGGGCGATGTCGATGCGGTTCATGGCCGGGTCCTTCCGGTCGGGTCTGGGGCTGTTC
>DATLIF010000156.1:0-3943 GCA_035539575.1 Fimbriiglobus sp.
GTCGACTATGATGCCGTGGGTGAGTCAAGTCGGTTCATGTCTCTTCCCTTCCTGGGGTCTTCTGTACGTCGCGGGTTCAATCGCGTCGGGAGTATCCGGGTTTCACTCGACTATTCGCGGTCACGGGGTCGCGCCCCGGCCGCCGGGATCACATACGACCCCGGGTGCCGCATTCGTTACGGACAGTGTGAGTGACGGCGAATCGTCACTCCGCTCGACACAAGCTGCGCGGTCACCCGGGTGGCTCCTCGGATCTCATCCCACTCTCGAACCCGTCGCCCGATGACTCCCGTGGATCGTTCGCGCAACTCACGCGGCCGCCGACGCCGGCTCACGCCACGGCTGGCCGGTCTTCAGGATCGCCCAGCACCGCACCAACAGCTTCCTCGCCAACGCCACGATCGCCTTCTTCTTCGAGCACCCGTTCCGCTGCAACCGCAGCCAGGTCTCCCGCGCCCACTCGTTGTACCGCAGGCTGCACCAGGCGCACTCCACCAACGCGGCGCGGAGGAGCTTCGGCCCGCGTCGCGTGATCCGACCACGCCGATCCGTCTCGCCGCTCTGGTACTGGCGTGGCACCAGCCCCGCGTAGGCGCTCACCTCCTCCGCCGAGTGGAACCGCCTCGCGTCGTACAGGTGGACCGCGATGACCTCCGCGGTGCGGGGGCCGACGCCGGGGATCGTCGCCAGCAGCGACACCCGACTGTCGCCAGCCGCGATGGCGTCCAGTCGCGCCTCCACCCCGCGGGTCCGGGCCTCCAGGAACCCGAGCCGGTCCAGAAGCAGGTGCAACTCGCCTCGCCACAACTCCTCGGGACCGCAGTCGGCCAGCGGTCGGGCGAACTGACCGGTCGCGGCGAGCCCCGTCTCGGTCCACGCCTTCGCGCCGATCGGAGCGGACAGGCCCTGGCAGACCAGGAGCCCGCGGATGCGGTTCTGGCACCGGACCCGCTCGGAGACGAGCCGCTTGCGCAGCCCGATCAGCGACTTCCACTGGCGGACGGCCCGCGGCGGCACCGGCACGCCCTCGACCTCCCCGACGGCGGCCAGGCGGGCGAGCTTCAGGGCGTCGTCGCGGTCGGTCTTCCGCTTGACGTGCTTCCACTGCCAGGCCGCCCCGGTGGTGCTGGCGACGAGGGCGGGGAGCTTGAGTTCCTCGCACAGGTCGTGGACCCAGCCCGCCTGGGAGCAGGCCTCGAAGACCGCGACGGCGACGGGCCGTCGGGTGAGTTCGCGGCGGAGGTCGTCCGGGCCGGTGGTCGTGGTACGGAACGCAGCGGAGCGGGTATCCGGCTCGTACCAGCAGAACACGCTGTTGAACTTGCCGAGATCGACGGCCAAGATGGTGCTGCTCATCGCATGCCTCCGAGGGACGGGCGGGCTACACCTCACGGTAACCGGCCCACGGTATGCATGGATTCGTTCGGCGGGCAGAGTCGGAGGCGCAGAGACCCTGTGCTTCCTGCCAGGCGCTCATGGTGGTATCCTGGCGGGTGTTTGCCCATCCAGGAGTTCCCGCTATGGCCACCAGTGTCACATCGTTGGGCATCGATCGGCTCACCGTTGGGGAGCGGCTCCAACTGATCGAGCAGATTTGGGATAGCCTACCGGAGCAGGTAGAGCCGTCGGACGTGCCGGCGTGGCACCTGGCGGAACTGGCCCGGCGGCGAACAGACGCCGAGTCCCGCCCAGGTGCCGGTCGGCCGTGGCGGGACGTGCTGGGTTCGGACGGAGCCGGGTCATGACCCGGCCGGTGATCTTGCGGGCGGAGGCCGAGGCCGACGTCCAGGCCACGCGAGCCGCGCTCGAACAGAACCAGACGGGCCTCGGGGACCAGTTCGCCGCCCGTCTGCGCGCCGTCCTCGAGCGGATCGAGGGGATGCCGGAGATGTACGGGGTGATCTGGCAGGACGTGCGGGCCGCGCGACTGAAGAAGTTCCGCCACATCGTCTACTACACGGTGTTCGCGGATCGGGTCGAGGTGCTGGGGGTGTTGCACGGGTCGCGGGATGCGTCCGCGGGGCAGTCCCGAGTCTGACCCCGGTCGGGTCGTGGCTCGCCCCGGGTGTACCCGCTTGGTGTTCGGGTGCAGACTCTTGCGGGTGACCTTGCAGGGCGTTACACTCAGCCGTGGCCGAGTTATAACGGCCTCCGCTCCGGTGTAAACTAATCCCTGGTTAGACCGCCGGTCACGAGCCCTGGTCGTCGTCGAGCAGGTGGCCGAGCTTGTCACGCTTGGTCTTCAGGTACGCGGCGTTGTGCTCGCCGGCCGGTATCTGGATCGGCACTCTCTCCACGATCTTCAAGCCGTACCCGTCCAGGCCGATCACCTTCCGCGGGTTGTTCGTCAGCAGACGGATCTGCCTCACCCCGAGATCGTGTAGCACCTGGGCGCCGATGCCGAAGTGCCGCAGGTCCGGGGCGAACCCGAGCCGGCGGTTCGCCTCGACCGTGTCCAGCCCCTCCTCGTCCTGGAGCTTGTACGCCCGCAGCTTGTTGAGGAGGCCGATTCCCCGACCCTCCTGCCGCATGTAGACGATAACCCCGCGGCTGGCCTCTGCCACCTGCTGCATGGCGTGGCGAAGTTGTGGCCCGCAGTCGCACTTGGCGCTGTGCAACACGTCTCCGGTCAGACACTCGCTGTGCATCCGCACCAGGACCGGCCCCTCCTGCACCGGCACCAGGCCCGGGGCCGTCTCCACGCCGACCCCGCCCAGCGTCAGCGCCAGGTGCGGCTCGATGTCCACCGGGGTCGTGTACGCGAACAGGTCGAACTCGCCGTAAGGTGTCGGCAGCTTCAGCGCGATCTCCCGCCGGACGAGTTTCTCCGTTCGACGACGGTACTCGATCAGGTCGGCGATCGAGCACATGGTGAATCCGTGCCGCTGGCAGTACGCCCGGAGGTCCGGCAGCCGGGCCATCGAGCCGTCCTCGTTGAGGATCTCGCAGAGGACTCCGACCTCGCGGAACCCCGCCAGCCGGCAAAGGTCCACGACGCCCTCGGTGTGTCCGGCGCGGACCAGTACGCCGCCGGGACGGGCGATCAACCCGTCCACGTGTCCTTTGTCCCGGACCAGGTCGTTGGGGGCGCTGTGCGGGTCGGCGCAGACCCGGATGGTGTGGCTACGGTCGGGGGCGGAGATGCCGGTCGTCACCCCGAGCCGGGCGTCGAAGTTGCGGGTGAAGGGGGTGGCGCTCGGGTCGAGTTGGACGCCGGGGAGCAGTTCGAGGCCGAGTTGGTCGGCGACCGCCTGGCCCATCGGCACGCACAGCCGGCCGCAGGCGTGGCGGACCATAAAATTGACCGCCTCCGGCGTGACGGTCTCCGCCGCCATCACCAGATCGCCCTCGTTCTCCCGGTGCTCGTCGTCCACTAGGACGATCATCTTCCCGGCCTTCAGATCAGCCAGGGCGTCCTCGATCGGGCGGAACCCGGACCCGCTCGGCATGGCGGCGCGCCTCCCTCCCGCCCGGAACGGGCGGGTCATACGAATTCTACGCGCGCGAGGCGGGGGCGGCGCCGGACTGGAATGCTACATGCCCGGCATGCCGCCCGGCATGCCGCGCTCGGGCTCGCCCCGCTCCTGAGGGGTGAGAGGTCGCAGATCGGTCTCGATGCGGGCCACCCGCCACGGGAGCAGGCCCTGCGAGAAACTCGTGGTGTTGGGCCGGTCCGAGAGCCCAGCGGACAGACCCGCCTTGCGGTTGGCGTCGAGTTGGCTGAAGAACTCCGGGGCCGCGTCGCGGGTGACCCGAAGTACGACCGCCCCGCGGGCCAGGGCCGCCCCAGGTCCCGTCCCCTGACTACCGAGCTGGACCTCGACCGGGACACGGCAATCAATGGCGTCCGGCTCGAAGACGAAGGTCGGGTTGCTGTCGGGGTTATTCCGCATGAAGCTCCCGGCCGGGACGAAACGGCCGGGAGCTTCATGCGGAATAACCC
>DATLIF010000157.1:0-6980 GCA_035539575.1 Fimbriiglobus sp.
AAGCCGCCACGCAGAACCGCTCCGGCGTTTGTGCCCGTGCGGCTCGTCGCCGAGCCGGTGGCCGAGGTCGTGCTCCCCTCCGGGGTCGTGGTCCGGCTGCCGGTGAGTACCGCCCCGGAGACCGTCACCCGGTTGGTCGTCGCCGTGGGGGCGGCCCGATGTTGACCCTCCTGCCCGGCGGACGCATCCTCCTGGCCGTCGAGCCCGTGGACGGACGCAAGGGGATCGACTCGCTCGCCGGAGTCGTCCGTGCCGTTTTGCGCGGCGACCCCATGTCGGGCGACCTGTTCGTCTTCAAGAACCGACGTGGCGACAAGCTCAAGATCCTCGCCTGGATGGGCGACGGGTTCGCCCTCTACCTCCGGCGGCTCGAACGCGGCACCTTCGCCTTCCCAACGGCGCAAGACGCCGGCGTGCCAGTAACCCCGACCCAACTGGCGATGATCCTCGGCGGACTCGACCCGGCGAAGGCCCGCCTGCGGCGGCGGTACAAAAGTCCGGGGTGACCGCGCTACCCGGGGTGCCGGGCGGTGTTGAATCCGGTATGCCGCCGACCGCTGACCTCGACGAGCTTCGCCGGAAGCTGACCCATGCCGAGGCGGTGATCGCCGAACTCCGCGGCGTGGTGGCCGACCTCCGCAAGCAGATCGACGCCCAGCAGGCCCACATCCATCGCCTGGTGAAGATGACCTTTGGCCGCGGCGGTGAGCGGGTCGAAGGCCCCACCCTCTTCGACGGCCTCGCCCCCGAACTCGATCCGACGCCCGCGGCCGTTGTCGTAGCCCCGATCCCCGAACCGGTTTCTCCTCCGAGGCCGACGGGCCACGGCCGGCGGCGGAAGCCGAAGGAGTTGCCGCGCCACCGGGAGGAGATCGACCTGAGCGAGGCCGAGAAGGTCTGCGCCTGCTGTGGCGCGGCCAAGGTCCGCATCGGCCAGACAACCAGCGAGCGGCTCGACTACCAGCCGCTGGCCCTCTTCGTCCGGGAGTTGGTCCGGCTCGTCTACACGATCCGAACACAATCACTGAACTCCGGGCGACGACCCTGATTCCGTTCCCCCTTTCCATCCCATCACCGTACCGTCCGCGGCGGCGTTCGTAGCCACCGCGTCGGCTCCTCGGCAGGCTGTCCTTCGACAGGAGGGCCGGTCGATGAACCGACGGAAGACATCCCCCAACCCGGAGTGGACGTTCCACTCCGCCTTCGTCCCCAGACGGGACGGCCGACAGCGGGTCGAGGCGGCCATCCGGCTGCTGCTCGACCCGCCGGCCGCTTCCCCACCCCAAACCGACAGGAGGACCGACCATGCGGGTGGCCATCTACGCCCGGGTCTCGACCCGGCACCAGGAGCGCGACAAGACGATTGACAGTCAGCTCGCGGCCCTCCGGGCCTGGGTCGATCAGCACGCCCACGACCTCCGCCCGGAGCACGTGTTCACCGACCCCGGGCACTCGGGCGGGCGGCTCGACCGCCCCGGCCTGGATCGGCTGCGGGACGCGGCGGCCGGCGGCGACCTTGACGCCGTCGCCGTGTACAGCCCGGACCGGCTGGCTCGCCGGTACACCCACCAGGCGCTTCTCCTGGAGGAGTTCCGCAAGGCCGGGTGCCCGGTCGCGTTCGTCCACCGGCCGATCTCCGACGACCCGCACGACCAGCTCCTGCTCCAGATCCAGGGGGCGGTGGCCGAGTACGAGCGGTCCGTCATCGGCGAGCGGTTCCGCCGGGGCAAGCTCCAGCGGGCGCGGGCCGGGCACTGGGTTGCCGGCCGCGCCTCGTACGGGTACCGGTACGTCCCCAAGCGGGACGGGGTGCCCGGGCACCTGGTCATCGACCACACCCAGGCCGAGGCGGTCCGCACCATGTTCCGCTGGCTAATCGACGAACGGCTGTCGCTGCGGGCCATCGCCCAGCGGCTGGCGGACAGCCCGTGGCGGCCGAAGAACGGGAAGCGGATGTGGTCGGTGGTGGTGATCCACCGGATCTTGTCCGACCCGCTGTACGCCGGCACCGGGTACGCCAACCGGTTCGTCCTCACCCCGTCCCCCGACCCGCGGCGGCGAGCCCGCCGGCCGGACGCCCAGACGTGCCGCCGGGAGCGGCCGCGGGAGGAGTGGATCCCGATCCCGGTGCCGGCCATCATCGACACCGCCACCCACGAGCGGGCGGTCGCGCAGCTGGCCCGCAACGGGGCCATGTGCCGGCGGAACAGCGGGCGGTTCTACCTGCTCCGGTGCCTGCTCTCGTGCGGGGCGTGCGGCCGGGCGATGATCGGGGTCAGCCATCCCGGCCGCCACCGCCGGGGTGAGCCGCGCCGGTACTACAAGTGCTGCGGCCGGGACCTCGTCTGCCCGAAGTACCAGACCCGGTGCACGCGGCGGCTGCTGCACGCCGACCCGTTGGAGGCAGCGGTCTGGGACCACGTGCACCGGATGATTGCCGACCCCGACACTCTCCGCTCCCAGTTCGGCACCCTGGCCCAGGCACCGGATGGCCCGACCGATGGCCGGGCCGAGGCGGAGAAGTGGGCAGCCCAGCTCCGTCGTCTGGACCGGGAGGAGGTGCGGCTGGTCGATGCCTACCAGGCGGAAGCGATCTCGCTGGACGAGTTGAAGGAGCGGCGGGAACAGCTCCGGATCCGCCGGCAGGCGACGATCGCCCAGCGGGACGCGGCGGCCACGGCGAGGGCGAGCCGGGCGTCGTCGGACGCCGCGTGGCGGGAGTGGACGACGTTCAGTGACCGGATCCGGGACCGGCTGGGGAGCCTGTCCCCGAACGAGCGGCAACAGGTGTTGCAGTTGGTGGTGGAACGGGTCATCGTGAAGGACGGGGCGGTGGAGGTCCGCCACGTGATCCCGCTCGCGCAGCTTCCGGCCGCGGCGGGGGCGACCGCGTCATCGGTCGGATCGGATGCTCAGGGGGCATCGGCAGGGCGACCCGTGGTGCGATTGTGTTCGGATCGTGTACGCCTGCCGCACGTGTGAGTCGCACGGCCTCGACCCGCAGATCGCCAAGGCCGTGCTGCCCCCGGAGCCGCTACCGAAGAGTAACATCGGGGCCGGCCTGCTGGCCCACGTCATCGTCTCGAAGTTCTGCGACCACCTGCCGCTCCACCGCCAGGAGGCGATCCTGGCCCGCCACGGCTGGGACGTGCGGCGCTCAACCCTGTGCAACCACCTGCAGAAATGCGGGCGGCTCCTAAAGCCGCTCTACGACCGGATGCACCGCCGGCTACTGCAGTCGTTCGCGATCCACGCCGACGACACGCCCCTGTTGCTCCTGCGACCCCGGCGGACCGCCTACGTCTGGCTCTACCTCGGCGACGCGCAGAACCCGTACACGCTCTTCGACCTCACCGCCGGCCGGAGCCAGCCGTTCCCGCAACGGTTCCTCGCCCGCTACCGCGGCTTCGTACACGCCGACGCCTACGACGGCTACAACGCGGTGCATAACAACATTCGCCATCTCGGCTGCTGGATGCACGCCCGCCGCAAGTTCGTGGAGGCCGAGCCGAGCGACCCGCGGGCGGTGGAGGCCCTGGCCTTCATCCGCACGCTCTACGCCGTCGAACGAGAGATCAAGGACGAACGCGACAACCCCGGCGGGACGTTCACCGACGTCGACGTGGTACGGGTGAGACGAACCCGGGCCGGGCCGATCCTCGCCGCGTACTCCGACTGGCTCGACGAGGTACGACGCCGGGCGACACCGAAAAGCCTGTTCGGTCAGGCCGTCGAGTACGCCCGGAATCAGTGGGCGTCGCTCGTTCGTTACCTCGGCGACGCGCGGTTCGCGATCGACAACGGGGCCGCCGAGCGGGCCATTCGGCCCCTGGCAGTTGGGCGATCGAATTGGCTGCACGTCGGTGGCGACGGCGGGTTGAAGACCGCCTCCGTCTTGCTGAGCATCTGCGCCAGCGCGACGCGGCACAGCCTCGCCCCGTGGTCGTACCTCAGCGACGTGCTCGATCAACTCGCCGTTCGCTCCGCCGGCGATGATGTGGGCGATCTCCTCCCCGATGCCTGGGCCAGCCGGCACGCCAGTACGACCTGATGCCCAGCCGGAGTCAAGGTCGAGCAACGCCCTCGGTACTTCACTACTTCTCCCGCGGCGGCGGGGCGCTGTTCGGGTACTTGGCCCGCTCGGCCCGCCACTTCGCCAACTCTACCGTCATACCGCGGGCCGCGTAGAGTTCCACCAGTTCGTCGGCAGTACGGCTGGGCAGATCCTTCGTCTCGGAACGGGGCGCTTGGGGGAGCCGCTCCACCAACGCTCCGTACACCCGAGTGAGGTGCGGTTCGGCTTGATCGTATTTCTGCTGCCGGGCCAGCGCAACGCCGAGGCCAAACCGGCTGACGGCCGCTTTCCAGTGATCCGCATCGACGATTTCCCAGAGTTTGAGTGCATCATGGTAGGCCACCACGGCCTCGGACCACCGACCCGCCCGACTCAGGTATTCTCCGAGTTCGCACAGGTCGTTGCCGAGGGCAGACCCGGGAGGATCGGGGAGTTTCCGCCGTGCCCCGACACATTCGGCGGTCACTGCGATGGCCCGGTCCAGGTTGTGCGGGGCGATCGCTGATCGGAGATGCACCATCCCTGATAGGGTCTCCCGGTGGGTCGGCCCGAACACCTGCTTCGACCGTGCAACGACATCCTCCAGCAGTCCGATCGCTTCAGGCACCCGGCCCGCCGATCGGTACGCGATGGCCAGCCCAAGCGCCAGTCTGAGAGCATCAGGGTCGTCTCGCCCGCGCTCGTCCCAAGCCTTCTTCGTAGCCTGTTCGAGCAGGTTCAGGGCGTCCCGGTGTCGGCCGGCGGCGGTGTAGGCCCTTGCGAGGGCGGTTCGGGCCATGCTGCCCTGTGGCTCCCCCACGGCGGCGGGGAGGTTCGCTTCGAACGCCGCAATTGCGTCGTCGTACTGCTTGCGGGTCAAGTACCCCCACGCGAGATCGTGCCGCGGTGCCCACGTCCGCGGATCAGTCTGGCCGTACAGCTTCGCAAGGCCCTCGGTCGCCGCGCGCAACAGACGGATCCCCTCCTCGACCCGGCCGACATTCCTGTAGGCGTTGCCGAGTTCTCCCATCAAACTGAGCTGGTACGGGTGGTCGGGCCGAAGCCCCAGCCGGTCGATGTGCGTCCGGACGTGCTCGAAGTGTGGGATTGCCGACCGGAACCGGCCGGCGAGGCGCTGGCTACACCCGAGGTAGTAAGTCGCGAAGAGCGTAACTTCGTCTGCATCGCCCAGGTGCTGTACGGCGTCGCCCCGGATCTGCTCGAAGAGCGGAATCGCAACTTTGGGTTCTGGATAGCATTTCAAGCGTGCCAAGTCGATGCGGCTGGCGAAGGTGTCCCGGTCGAATGGGCCGAGGACGCGGGCGCGGTCGGCGGCCACGGCGTTGAGCAACGTCACTGCCTCGTCGGGCTTGGCGGACAGTAGCGCCAGACCCAGGGAGTGCCGGGCGGTCAGTGTGGCGCGGTGATCGGGGCCGTGCCCAACCCGGTGCAATTCGACCGATCGGGTCAGCAGCGGGACCGCCTTCGCGATCTCCCCGATCCCGCAGTAGGCCTCGCCGACGGTCTTGAGGATCTCCGCTTGCACGACCGGCATGTCGGGGAACTTGACCCCGATCTTCTCCGGGGTGAGTTCGGCCGCGGCCCGGTCGAGGAGTTCGCGGACCGTCGGGTTCGCCTTGGCATCGAATGCCCCGCCGACGAGGCGGAGGCGCTCGGCCTGGTTGAGGACTGCGGCCTGTAACAGGAGGTCGTTCTGGAGGAAATCGCGAACGGCTTTGGCCAGGGCCGCGTCCTGACGGGCCTGCCGCTCGGCGGCCTGGGCCTCCGACTTCGCACGCCGTTCTGCCTCGGCCGCGTCCATCGCAGCCGAAGCGCTTACCACGGCGGTGCGCTCGGCCGCTTCGGCTCGCTGTCGCTCAACATCGGCCCTGACGAGACCGTACGAGGTCGCCACCAGAGCACTCACAAGGACCGCGGCGAACGCTCCTGCCGTCAGCACCGCGGCGCGGTTCTTGCGGTACGTCTTGCGGAGCCGATAGCCCAGCGTCGGAGGGCAGGCCTCGACCGCGTCGCCGGTCAGGTATCGCTGAACGTCCTTCGCCAGCCCGGTGGCTGTTTCGTACCGGCGGCTGCGGTCCTTCTCCAGGCACTTTATCACGATCCAGTCGAGTTCGCCGCGAACGACCCCGGCCATCCGCCCCGGATCCGTTCCCCGCTTCGCCGATACGGCTGTCAGCGTCTCCCCGAGTGAGGTGAGCCGCATGCTCGGTCGCGGCGGCTCCTCTTCCTTTATGATGCGCCGGATCTCGTCGAACGCCGCCTTCTGGAACCGCTTCTGGTCGAACGGCGTCGTGCCAGTGAGGAGTTCGTACAGGAGTACGCCGAGCGAGTAGATGTCGCTGCGGGTGTCCACGTCGATCTGGTTCACCTCAGCCTGTTCGGGGCTCATGTACAGAGGCGTGCCGATCATCTGAGCGAAACGCGTGTAGATCGTCTTCTCGGTCAGCGACTGCCCCAGCGCCTTGGCGATGCCGAAGTCGATCACCTTCACCAACGGCACCCCATCGTGCGGGGCGACGAGGACGTTCGACGGCTTCAGATCGCGGTGGATGACGCCCTTCTGGTGCGCGTGCTGGACGGCCTGACAGACTTGCACGAAGAGCCCCAGCCGGTCGCGGGGGGTGAGGTTGTTGGCATCGGCGTACTCGGTGATCGGAACGCCCTTCACCAGTTCCATGACGAAGTACGGGCGGCCGGTTTCGGTGGTGCCCGCGTCGTGGACCTTGGCGATGTGCGGGTGATCCATCATCGCCAGTGCCTGCCGCTCCGCTTCAAACCGGGCGACGACCTGCTTGGTGTCCATGCCCAGCTTGATGATCTTGAGCGCGACCCGACGGCGTACCGGCTCCGTCTGCGCCGCTGCCCAAACCTCTCCGAAACCGCCGACGCCAAGGATCTCTAACAA
>DATLIF010000158.1:0-1987 GCA_035539575.1 Fimbriiglobus sp.
TCCACGACGTCCGGCCGCAGGCCCCGGTCCACGTCCTGGTTATCCCCAAGAAGGTGATCCGCACTCACGCCGACATGACCGACGCGGACGAGGCGCTGCTCGGCCACCTGCACGTCGTCGCGGCGAACCTGGCGAAGCAACTCGGCCTCTCCGACGGCTACCGGCTGGTCATCAACTGCGAGGAGTCGGCCGGGCAGACCGTGCCGCACCTGCACCTGCACCTGCTCGGCGGCCGGGACTTCACCTGGCCGCCGGGGTAGCGGGTCGGAGTATACTCTCCCCACGGGACGAAAGAACGAGCGGGGCCTCCCACTGCGCCGAGCTTTCGGCTGGTGCCCCGATTCGCTTCGGTTTCCGGGGAGTGTACGTCCATGGGAGACAAGGCCCGGATCAAGCACAACGTTTCGGCAGCGGGCATGGGGCAAAGCCTGTCCACCCTCTGCTGGTACGCCAGCTACAAGATGATGCTGGCCTGGGCGAACGACACCACGACGGACATTAAGGCCGGACTGGCCAAGAACGGGCTGAAGTGGGACGAACTGCGATCGCGGGGACTGTACCCGGAGGAGTTCCTCCGGGCCGCCCGAGCGGTGGGGCTGTACGGTCTTGGGGTCGATTTCATCAAGAGTTACGACTGGGCGACGATTTGCGAGCGGCTCCGGACGTTCGGCCCGTTCTGGTGCGCGGTGGACCTGGAGGACGACGGGGTAATCGCCCCGAGCCACGCGGTCGTGGTGTACGGGGCGGACGAGGCGATGAACACCGTCTTCTACATGGACCCGTACAAGAAGCCGTACGACGGCGACGCCGAGCCGAGCGGGTGGACTCTGAAGCAGTTCCAGAGCAACCTGGTGTCCACCCCGTATGGCGTCCAGATCTGGCCCTGATACACCCATGACCGACGCTGACCTGCGCTCGATCCTCTCGGACCGGCTCGCGGAGGTGGACGCCCGGATCGCCGCCGCCTGCCGGCGGGCCGGCCGGGAACGGTCCGCCGTCACACTGGTCGCCGTGACCAAGACCGTGCCCGCTCACGTCGCCGCGCTGCTGCCGGGCCTCGGCGTCGCGGACCTCGGCGAGAGTCGGCCGCAAGAACTCTGGCGGAAGGCGGAGGCCGTCCCCGCTGCCCGGTGGCACCTGGTCGGCCACCTCCAGCGCAACAAGATCGACCGCACGGTGCCGCTCGTCTCACTGCTTCACTCCGTGGACAGCCTCCGACTACTGGACGCGCTGGACGCCTTCGGCCGCAAGCGGGGGTCGCCGGTGCCGGTGCTGATGGAGGTAAACTGCAGCCGGGAGGCGGCCAAGGGCGGGTTCGTCCCGGACGAGGTGCCGGCCCTCGGTGACAGACTGATGTCACTGGAAGGGGTGCGGGTCGAGGGGCTGATGACGATGGCCGCGTACCACGACGACCCGAAGCACTGCCGGCCGACGTTCGCGGAACTGCGGTCGCTGCGGGACCGGCTGTGCGAGGCGACGGGCCTGCCGTTGCCGCACCTGTCGATGGGGATGAGCAACGACTTCGAGACGGCCGTCGAGGAGGGGGCGACGCTGGTGCGCGTCGGCACGACGATCTTCGAGGGGCTGGGCGGCGAACGGCCGGCGTAAGCCGGCTGGTGAGGTGGGGACCACCAGCCGGCTTACGCCGGCCGTTCGCCGGGAGATCGAAGAGCCGGACTGGGCTTGCCCCGATCCGGCGGAGGGGTCATAACTCGGTGGGGTTCCACGTCCGTTCGCCGGGGGCTGGTCATGACTGACGGTGTCGTGTTCGCCAGGCTGCGGTCGGCCGCGCGCGCGGTGAAGCGGAAACTTCTCGGCGGCCCCGAGACTCGCCGGGCGGCGTACAAGGCGGTGTGGAACGCCCAGTCCGCGACCGAGGACGCGGCCAAGGTCGCCGTAGCCGGGTACGTCGATGAGGGCGAATTCCGCCGCACCGCCGAGGGGACGCTCGCGCTGCTCGAACAGTCGGTCGGGGTCCGGCCGACGG
>DATLIF010000159.1:0-9643 GCA_035539575.1 Fimbriiglobus sp.
CCCGGCGGCGGGGTGACGTCCACCTGCGCGGCGCCCGCGGTCAACCCGGCGGCGGAGGCGGGGAGGGGGAGGGCTAACAAGACAGCGATGGTGAGGAGTCGCATGGCGGAACCCGGGTGGCGATAGGGGACAGGAACAGGGTATGATTCCGGCGTCCGTAGTGGAGGAAGCCGATGGTTGCCGTGGCACCGCTCGCGATGACGGTCGAGGAGTTCTTCAGGACCTACGGGGGCGAGACAAACGTCGAACTCGTCCGCGGCCAAGTTGTGAGGTATCCAAGGGCCGGGGCGAGGCACGGATTCGTTAACCTGAACGCGGGTGGGATCATCCGCGACTTCGTCCGGTCTCACAAGCTCGGCCGGGTGATGTCGAACGACACGTTCGTCCGCATCACCGCGGACACCGTCCGCGGGGCGGACGTCTGCTTCCTGAGCTACGCGAAACTGCCCACGGGGGTGCCGCTGCCGGACGGCGTCCTGGAAATCCCGCCCGAACTGGTCGTCGAGGTCAAGTCGCCGTCGGACCTGTGGACCGACCTGCTCGGGAAGGTACTCGACTACCTCCGGGCCGGGGTCGCGGTGGTCCTGGTCCTCGACCCGAAGTCCGAGTCCGCGTCCGTCTACCGCCCCGGCGAGCGGCAGGACATCTTCGAGAAGGATGAAACGCTCACCCTCCCCGATGTACTCCCCGGGTTCGAAGTCCCCGTCGCCCGATTCTTCGAGGAGTAGCAGCCAACCCAGGAAGCTTACGGATCGGCAGGAGCCTCACCGGCGGCCCTCAGTTGGGTCTGCCGCCCATTATGCCATTTCAGTCGGTCGAAGTATTCCTTCCCCAGCGCGAGCCGGTCTCCCGGAGTGAGCCCTTGGTACTCGATAGCAAGACGGGCCTGTTCGCGCTTCACGATGAGGTGGGGTAGGACCAACTCAAGCACAACCCGAGCCTGTTGGGTGAATACTCGCCACTCGTGTATTACCTGACGGGTGCCCACTTTCGTTTGCCGCTTGTCGCGGTAGACGCGGACTGTGCCGACGTTCGCGACGGTGGCAAGCCATGTGGCGAGTTCTTCACAGGTCGATTTCACAGCCAGTCTGAGCCGGTACCTCGCCTTATCCCTGGAGAGACTAATATGTCCCTCTCCGTCGATGATCCCTGCAACGTAAGCAGCTTGTGCCGGTGTCGGTTGTGGGGACATCGTTTGAGTGCCTCGGAACGAGGTGTGGCAGGTCACACCAAAATGTCCGCGATCGGCTGGCCGCCCCAGGCGATGCCGACCGGGCGGCCGGTCCGGTCCGGCACCATCAACTCCGGGTCGATGCCCAGCGCCTCGTAGATGGTACAGCAGACGTCCGCCGTACTCACCGGCCGATCCTTCACATACGCGGCCTGTGCGTCGGACGCGCCGTAGACGGTGCCGCCGCGCACTCCGGCGCCGGCGAACACCACCGAGTAACAGTGCGTCCAGTGGTCCCGGCCGCCGCTGGCGTTGACCCGCGGTGTGCGGCCCATCTCGCTCATCACCACGACCAGCGTCTCGTCCAACAGGTCCGTCCGGTCCAGGTCCTCCAGGAGCGCCGTATACGTCCGGTCGAAGTGCGGCAGCTTGTTGTCGCGGAGGATGCCGAAGTTGTTGGTGTGCGTGTCCCAGGCATCGTAGTCGATCTGGATGCGATCCCAGAACAGGTCCCAGGTGACGTTCACGAACCGCACGCCCTCCTGCACCAGTCGGCGGGCGATCAGCGTGCTGTGCCCGAACAGGTGCCGGCCGTAGCGGTCCACCAGCCGCGGGTCTTCCTTCGACAGGTCGAACGCCGAGCGCATCCGCGACGAGGTCAGCAGGTCGAACGCCCGCCGCTGGGTGCGGTCGTAGCTCGCCGCCGCCGACTCGGTCTCGCGCATCTGGTCGTCGAGCTGGCCCAGCAGGCTCCGCCGAGTGTTCAGCCGGTCGAGGGTCAGGTCGGCGTCGAACGTGGTGTTCGGCAAGAGCGGCGCGCCGCGGACGACGGCCGGGTGGCCGGCGCGGGGCTTCGCGCCGGGGTCGGCGTGGGGCTGGCACTCGGTCGTCAGCGCGTCGTTACGCCGGCCGAGGAACCCGCCGTAGGGGCCGGCCCGGCGGAACGCCTGCCCCCAGCCCAGCCAGGTCGGCATGTAGACGTAGTCCGGCAGCTCGCCGCGGCCGCCGCGCAGCCACTCGCAGACCGACCCCATGCTTGGCGGGTCAGTGTCGCGCGGGTGCTGGTCGGGCATGAGCTGTTCGTAGCCGGTGTAGCTCGGCAGGCAGTTGTGGCAGCCGGCCTTGTGCGTCACCGAGCGCACCACCGCGGCCTTGTGCATCCACTTCGCCGTCAGCGGCAGGTGTTCGCCAACGCGGACGCCGGGGACGCTGGTGTCGATGGGCTTGAACTCGCCGCGGACCTCGACCGGGGCGTCCGGCTTCAAGTCCCACATGTCCTGGGTGGCGGCGCCGCCGAGCAGGTACAGCAGGATGACGCTCTTGGCCTTCCCCGGCCGGGCGTCGGCGGGCTTGCGCGCCTCGGCGGCGAGCAGTTGCGGCAGGGTGAAGCCGCCACCCAGCAAGGTGAGGGCACCGGCGGCCAGAGTTTCACGGCGGGTCAGGCCATCGCAGCATCGGCGTGGGCTGCCGAGCAGGCGGATCATGCGGGCGCCCCCAAGGCGGGAAGGAGGGGGGTGCGAGGCGGGAATGCGAAGACTGTAGCCCAGCGCGAGGGTCGGATCAAGCAAAAGGCGAGCCCTGAGCGTGAGCGAGGGGAGTGGAGCGCCTGGCAGGCGCTCCACTCCCCTCGCTCACGCTCAGGGCTCGCCAAGAACTACTCCTTCGCCAGCGAGAAGCAGGCGATCTCCTTGTCGTTGCGGACGAAGACGCACTTCTCCGCGAACGCCGGGTGGCTCCAGACGTACTTGCGGCCGAACGTCGCGGCGGTCTGCTCGATCAGCTTCGCCTTGTCGATCTCCTTGTACCCCTCGGGGGTCAACTTCGCGATGACGAGGCTCCCCATCTCGTTGAAGATGAAGAACCGATCGCCGTTCTTGACCAGGAACGCGGTCCCGGACCCGCCGCCCCGGAAGTCCTCCTCCAACTCCTTATCCAGCACCGGCTCGAACGAGTACCACAGCCGCTTGCCGGTCTTCAGGTCCACCGCCCGGAGCATCCCCGCCCCGTCCACCCCGTAGATCGTGTCGCCGTCGATGAACGGCGTCATGTTGATCGGGTAGACGCCGGTGGTCTTGCCGTCTCCCTTCCAGACCTCGGACGGGGCGCCCTCGCCGAGCTTCAGCGCCACCGCGATCCCGCCGCGGGCGGCCGCGAACAGCGTGTCCCCGGACTGACGCGGGGTCATGATCGACATGTCATCCTGGGCGACGGGCGTGAGCGGCACCGACCAGAGTTCCTTGCCGCTCTTCGGGTCGAACCCGGCGACCGCCTTCGGCCGGAAGTGGACCACCTGCGGCGCGCCGTTCACCTCGACCACGGCGGCCGGCGAGTACCCGGGGAGGCCGCCCGGCCCGGCCGTCCACGCCTCCTTGCCGGTGTCCTTGTCGAACGCTGCTAGCAGCGCCTTCTCCCCGCCGACCGGGACGATCAGCAGGTTCTGGTACACCAGCGGGTGCCCGGAGAAGCCCCACACCGGGGTCTTGGACTTGTAGTCGGCCTTGAAGTCCTTCTTCCAGACGACGGTCCCCTTGTCGGCGTCCAGGCAGTGCAGGTCGCCCATCGTGCCGAGAGCGTACACCTTCCCGTCGGCCACCGTCGGAGTACAGCGCGGGCCGGAGGCGTAGCTGACCTGGTACGGGCAGTCGTACTCGTGCTTCCAGAGTTCCTTCCCGGTCTTCGCATCCAGGCAGAGGACCCGCTCGGTCCCGGGGAGCTTGGTCTTGCTGTCGAAGTCGCTGGCCGGCTTCGCGCCGCCCTCGGTCAGCTTGCGGTCGAAGACGTACACCTTACCGCCGGCCACCGCCGGGCCGGCGAACCCGCCGCCGATCGGCACCGACCAGAGCTTCTTTGGGCCGCCCTCGGGGAACTTCTCGACTATTCCGGTTTCCTTCCAGACGGCGTCGCGGTTGGGCCCCATCCACTGGGGCCAGTCGTCGGCGGCCGCGGCCGGGGCCAGGAGTAGTACGGCGAACAGGGAGCGGGAGGACAGGCCCCGCATGACTTTACCCTCCGGGGAATTAGGAACGAATCGCGCTGGGGATACCCCGGAAGGCAGGACGGGCTTACGCGCGCACCGCGAGCCCGCCCGTTGCAACGGGTGGGCTCGCGACATTCAATCCCGATCCCACAGCTCGTCGGTGGGTCCGAGGTCGAACAGGTTCTCCCGGTCGCGGAGGTGGCAGAGGTACGGCTCCTCGCCGGCGGCCGTCGGGTTGCGCGTCGGGTCGGTCCGGGCCTCGACGTGCCCGTCCAGGAACAGCACGTTCGCCAGCCGCCCGGTCTGCCGGAAGTGGACACTGGGCAACTGCCGCGACGGCGGCTCGGCGATCCCGACCTCGACCAGGTACGGCGTCCCCGGCCGGGTACAGGCCCCGTTGACGAACGCCACCGTCTGGCTGGTGCTCTTGACTTGGTGCAGCTTCACCGGCCGCCAGACCGGACCCCCCGCCGACTCGACCAGCGGGGCCAGGTAGCGCCAGTTGTACGAGTACCCGCCGGTCGCTCCGTCGAACGACAGGTACACCTTGCCCGGCGCCTTGGCCGGGTTCTGGAGTGCCCGTTGGTTGTTCTCCAGGTACGGCATCAGGTGGCCGCGGGTCGGGTCCGCGGTCCGCGGCTCCGGGGCGGCCGGGTCGGTCTCCCCGAACCACCACCGGTCCTTGCCGGCCACCACCGTCCGGGCAGGCGGCAGGGTGCCGTCCCGTTCCGACGCGTAGTTGTGGACGGCGATCCCGATCTGCTTGAGATTGTTCTGGTCGGCGGCCCGGCGGGCGGCGACGCGGACCTTCTGGACGGCGGGGAGCAACAGCCCGATCAGGGCCGCGATAATGGCGATCACCACCAGCAATTCGATCAGTGTGAACCCGGGAGGAAGCCCGCGGCGGGCCGCGGCGAACATGGAGATGACTCCTCGTACCGGACGGATGAGGGAGGAGGGCGACTGGACTATCGTACCATTGCCCGCCCGCTGATGCGAGAGCACAGGGAGAATGTTCGCCACAATTCTTTCTCCCCTCTCCGCTGGGGGAGGGGGAGGAAGAAGTCGATGCGAGCTGGTATTACTCCGCCGTGTACACCGTGTTATCCGGCGACACGAACCCGAGCAGGTTCTTGCGCCGCTCCGCCACGAACGCCGGAGTGCAGAACGCCGGATCCGGGACGGTGTCCTCGAACCGCACGCTCTCGACGTGGCCGTCCAGGTACGCCGCCACCGCGACCTGGCCGTTGTGGCGGAAGTGCGTGAAGTTGAACCCGTAGAACCCCCACGGCTGGTCCGCCACCTGGTACTGGTTCGGCTTCGAGCCGGGACCGCGAAGCGCCGTACTCTCCTGCAACGCCGGGGCCGTCGTCAGGTACACCGCGTCGCAGAACACCAGCGTGCGGTGCGTCGCCGGCACCCGCGACAGCCGCTTGTCGGCCAGCTCCGCGTTGTACGCATACCCGCCGGTGACGCCGCCATACGCCAGCGCGACCGGCGGCGTCTGGAGTACCGGGCACTTCGTGACCTTCGTGTTGGCCTCGTAGTACGGGCTGACGGTGCCGTTCGTCGGGTCCACCGACGTGACCCAGGTCACCGGGTCGGTGGTGGCCAACCCGAACCAGTGCTGCGTCGGGTATGGCGGCACGTACGACGCGGGCGTGTACACCGACGCCGCCGGCAGCTTCTGGTGAGCTGACTCGTAACTGTGTAGCGCAAGGACGAGTTGCTTCTGGTTGTTGCTGCACTGAATCCGGGCTGCCGCGTCGCGAACCTTCTGCACCGCGGGGAGCAAAAGTCCGATCAGGATCGCGATGATCGCGATCACCACCAGCAACTCAATCAGCGTGAATGCCCCACGGTTAGCCGCGAGGCGAAGCCGAGCGTCAGACGTGACCACGACGAGCCAGTACCTTTCTGCCGGGCCGGGCAAAGACGGTGATCGGCCGGGCAATCGGTACGGGTGGCCGCGAACGCGGCACTTGAACAGGACCCGCCCGGGTGCTCGTGGCCGAAGCACCGGACCACACGTCCGAGGGCAGGTCTTCTGGCTTACGGCTCGTCCGACCTCCGGCCCACCTTCCCACCGGAAGGATGAAGGATGAAGGATGAAGGATGAATCAGAGCGGGTCTGTGTTCATCCTTCATCCTTCATCCTTCATCCTTTCCGAGCAGTGGCTTCTTGGGCCGGGGTCTGGCCGATCACAGCGGCGGCCCCGCGCCGGATTCGCACCGGCTTCCCTCTTCGCCCCGGACCGCATGTTCAAAGGTCCGGGGAACCGTCGGACCGATCCGTTGTATAGCGCAGGGGCATGACAGGCAACGGGTTATTAATCGGACCTTCACCGAAATCCGGTTGTATCGGCGGCGAAGATTCGTCATGATGCGCGTGTTCAACTTTCACGGATCGCTCCGGACTCTTCCTACACTTCGACGGAGTGTCTGCCATGCGTCGCCGCGCCGGGTTTACCCTGATCGAGCTGCTGGTGGTAATCGCGATCATCGCGATTCTCATCGGCCTGCTGCTCCCCGCCGTGCAAAAGGTCCGCGAGGCCGCCGCTAGGACCACGTGTTCGAACAACCTCAAGCAGTTGGGGCTCGCTGCCCACAACCACCAGTCCACCTACGGGAAGCTACCGTACGGCATGCTGCGGCTGCAGAACCCGGAGTTCCCGCACCCAGAGCCGCCGAACGCCGCCGGCCAGTACCGCAGGTGCGGCCTGATGCACCAGCTCCTGCCGTACATTGAGCAGGACGCCCTCGAGAAGCGGTGGAACTACTACGACTTCAACGCCAACCGCCGGGAGCCGGGCGGGACGGTGGATTGGGTGGGAGAGCACTTCTTCAAGCAAACCGTGAAGACCCTGATGTGCCCCTCGAACCCGACCAACCATCTCAGCGAGCCGGCCTCGGGAACGCCCGGACTGTACGCCCTGACCAGCTACTACGGCGCGGGAGGAACCCGCGGCTACCCGCGGAACGCGACCGGCCGGCCGTCGTTGTTCCAGTATCGGGACGGGGCCCTCCAACAGAACGCCCGGATCGGGGTTGAGGCCATTCCCGACGGGACCAGCAACACCCTGCTGTTCGGGGAGCGGCACTACTTCGACCCGGTCTTCGATACCTCGCCGATCGTCGATGACCGGATCAAGGACTGGGGCTGGGTGTGGTTCGGGGCCCAGGGGGACTGCTTCCTGGGGACCAACGTGAAGATCAACTTCCGGCTCCCGGCCAACTTCGACAGCCTGTCCGGCGGCGAGCAGCAACTGCTGTTCGACGACCGGATCAACGCGTACGGCAGCGGCCACACCGGCGGGGCCAACTTCACCCTGGGCGACGGTTCGGTCCGGTTCATCCGCGATAGCATTTCCCCGTTGACCTTCCTCGCGCTGGGCACCCGCAACGGCGGCGAGGTTCTGGGGAACGACGCCTACTAACCCAGTAGGCCGCCAAATCCCGGTGGGGTCGGACGACGCCCACGTCCGACCTGCCGGGGTTCGTCCTTTCACGAAGCGATTACTCCGGACTGAACCGAGGATCGTCATGGCTCGTCTGTCTCGCCGGTTCCCTGCCGCAACTTTGCTGGTCGCCGGGCTACTGGTCGCCGTCGGGTGCGAGGGGGGGCCGCAGTTCGCCGAGGTCGAGGGGGCCGTGACCCAGGGCGGCAAGCCGCTGCCCAACGTCCGGGTCGAGTTCTGGCCCGAATCCAACGGGCCGAAGTCCTCCGGCGTGACCGACACCGGGGGCCACTACGTTCTCAAGTCCGAGGACGGCAAACAGGTCGGGGCGATGGTCGGGTCGCACAAGGTCGTGCTCAAGGACCTTGTCCAGTACGGCGAGAAGTTCCTCGGCCGCAAGGCCGAGAACGTGAAAGACCTGAGCGGTGGCAAGAAGCCGCGGTTCGGAGCCGAGTACTCGGACGCGGCCCGCACGCAGGTCAAGAAGTCCGTCGCCGCCGGGGAGAAGAACAAGATCGACATCGAGGTGAAGTAACTCGGTCCTTCCCCCGGGGCCGCGGGCGCGGTAGGCTCGCGGCCATGAAACACACCCTCTCTCCCCGCGTGGCGGCCGTTCTGGCCGCCACGCTGCTTACGCTCGGCTGCGCCTCGCGGCTCACCGCCGCGGAACGACCGCCCAACGTCGTGTTCATCCTGGCCGACGACCTCGGCTGGACCGACCTCGGCTGCCAGGGGTCGAAGTTCTACAAGACCCCGAACATCGACCGCCTCGCCGACCACGGCTTGCGGTTCACCGCCGGCTACACCTGCGGCCCGAACTGCCAGCCCACCCGCGCCGCCCTCATGTCCGGCCAGTACGGCCCCCGGACCGGCGTCTACACCGTCGGCAGCATCGACCGCTTCGACTGGAAGTCCCGACCGCTGCGGCCGGTGGACAACGTCACGAAGCTCAACCCGAAAGTCGTCACCGTCGCGGAGTCGCTGAAGGCGGCCGGGTACAAGACGGGCCACTTCGGCAAGTGGCACCTCGGCGACGACCCCGAGCACCACCCGCTCGCCCAGGGGTTCGACGAGTCGGTCGTCTCCATGGGCCAGCACTTCGACTTCGCCACCCGGCCGAAGGTCGAGGTCCCGAAGGGCGCGTACCTCGCCGACTGGCTGACCGACAAGTCCGTGGACTTCATCACCCGGCACAAGGGCGGGCCGTTCCTGCTCTGCCTGCATCACTTCGGCGTCCACTCGCCGTACCAGGCCAAGCCGGACCTGATCGCGAAGTTCAAGGACACTCCGCGAGCCGGCGGGCACCACAACCCGACCTACGCGGCGATGATCGCCAGCGTGGACGAGAGCGTCGGCCGGGTGCTCAAGACGCTGGACGACCTGGGCCTGTCCGAGAACACGCTGGTGGTGTTCACCTCGGACAACGGCGGCGTCGGCGGGTACGCCCGCGAGGGGATCGTCCGCAAGAAGGACGACACGACCGACAACGCCCCGCTGCGGATGGGCAAGGGTTCGCTGTACGAGGGCGGCGTCCGGGTGGCGTACATCTTCCAGTGGACCGGCACGGTCCGGCCGGGCACCGTCACCGACGAGCCGATCAACAGCGTGGACCTGTACCCGACGCTGCTGGAGCTGGCCGGGGCGAAGCCGCCCGCCGGCCAGCCGCTCGACGGGGTGAGCTACCTGCCGACCTTGCGCGGGCAGAAGCGCGAGCGGGGGCCGCTGTACTGGCACTTCCCCGGCTACCTCGGGCAGGGGAAGGATAACTGGCGCACGCTGCCTGTCGGCTCGGTCCGCGACGGCGACTGGAAGCTGCTGGAGTTCTTCGAGGACGACCGGCAGGAGCTGTACAACCTGAAGGACGACGTTGGGGAGAAGACGAACCTCGCGGCTAAGATGCCGGAGAAGGTGAAGGAGCTACACGGCAAGTTGACCGCGTGGCGCGAACAGGTCGGCGCGAAGATGCCGACGAAGAACAAGTAGGGTGGGTCGAGTCTTCGAGGCCCACCGTCTGGTCCCCCTCTCCCCGCTGGGGAG
>DATLIF010000160.1:0-20374 GCA_035539575.1 Fimbriiglobus sp.
ACCCTACTCGTTTGCCACCACCTCGCTACCCCGCCGCCTCGCCGGTTTCTCCGCTAACCCCCCTTGATCGCGCCACCGGCACTGGTTATAAGCCTCGACTCGAGGTCGGCGCCCGCCAGCGGATCGGCCGCGCCCGCCTCCGAATCCGTTGGGGGGAGAACTCGTGGGACCGAGGCAGAACGGGCATGACGATGGGCTGGACCGACGCGCCCGGACAGACGACACCGCGCTGGTGGCCCAGTCGTTCCGGGCCGCCGCCGACGTCGCGCAGTCCCCGTCGGATAGCAAGCCTGAGAAGAAGGGCGATGACGAGAAGATATCACTGTTCTGGCGGGTCTTCGGTGGGACCATCCTGAGCATCGCGGCCCTGGTGACGATCACGATCTTCAACAACGTCAGCTCGACCCTCTCCGAACTGCGGTCCGAAGTGAACAAGGCGAACGAGGCCCGCACGCAACTCGTTGCCGACATGGTCAAGAAGGAGGAGTTCCAGACCCGGATGAAGAGCAACTGGGACCGCGTGCTGACCCTCCAGCAACAGAACAACACCCAGGCCGCGACCATGACCAGCCTGAAAACGGAGATCGACGGCCTGAAGGAGCGCCTGACGAAGCAGGCGGCCGACGGCGAGGCGATGAAGAAGGACGCGAACGCCTCCGTCGAGACGGTGAAGAAGGACCTGGCCACGCTGGAGGTCATGAAGGAGCGGCTGGCGGGGCTGGCCCTGGAGATGAAGGGGGGCCGCGAAGACTTCTCGAAGTTGCGGGCGGACGTGGACAAGAACCAGGCCTACGACTTCGAACGCCGCGACCGCCGGGACGGCCAGTACAAGCAGATCGACGAGACGCTCAAGGAACTGCAGAAGGGGTTGCAGGACTGCCGCGAGAAGCTGGCACGTTTGGAGGGCCAGACCGCCCCGCCGACCCCTACGGTGCCGAAGAAGAACCCGCGCCCGGCCCCGAAGGACGGCCCGGAGAAGGCTCCGATGCCGCCCAAGTCCGCCCCGATGATCCCGCCGTCGAAAGGCGACGAGTAACCCGGGCTGCGGAAGACCACCAAATCGAACGACCCGGCCATTCGGCCGGGTCGTTCGATTTGGTGGTCTTCCGCAGCCCGGAGCGCGAGCGACGGGCGTACAATCCGCCCGTCGCTCGCGCTCCGGGCTGCTACTACCCGAACTACCTCAACCGTGCCCCGGTCTTGTGAATGAGCGAGTCGAACTTTGCGGACTGGTCCAGCATCCGTTCTGAATGGTTGGAGTCACACGAAACCTACCCAGGCTGCCATGCCCAAGCGAAATCGCATGTTCGAACTCAGCGAAGCAGTGTCCTCGGGAGATGTCGAAGTGGTCCGGGCGCTTCTCGATGCCGGGGCCGACATCCGGTACGTGCTGCCGCACAACTACACCGTGATGATCGACGCGATGCACGGTCGTTCAATCGAGGACGACGAACAACTCATTCCACTCCTTCGACTGCTCGTGGAGCGCGGGGCGGACCTGAACGCGATCAGCTCTTACGGGGAGTCGGCTCTGCGAGTCGCCTACCGGGTGGGGCGGTTCGACGCAGTCGGCCTGCTACTCGACTCCGGGGCGGATCCGGCCCAGTTGGAGTGGTCCCCGCTACACCGAGCTGTGGCCCTGGGGTCTGCCGAAGACGTCCGGGCGCAGATTGAGGCTGGTGCCGATCTATCGTCCCGGGACTGGTGGGAACGCACACCGTGGCTGCTCAGTTTGCAGACGGGCGACATTGCCAAGGCCGAGGCACTGCTCGCGGCCGGGGCGACACTGACCGATCGCGGGCGGTGTGGGAAGACGCCGCTCATATACCCGGTCGGCAGCCGGCAACCAGCGATGGTGAAGTGGCTGCTCGACCGTGGGGTCGATCCGAACGAGACGGACGACTTCGGCGGGACAGCCCTGATCGAGGCGGCCGGCGATGGGGTCACGGAGTGTGTGCGACTGTTACTTGAGGCCGGCGCGGACGCCCTCCACCGCAGCAATTCGTTTTCCGCCATCGAATTGGCGAGCAACGTGGCCATCGTCCGGTTGCTGGTCGATGCCGGGGCAGACCTGAACGAAATCAACGGCGCCATGCGTTTGACCCTGACGGGGCTGCGCCACGAGGAGGCATTGAACTGCACCGCAAGTGATTACCAAGCAGACAAGCACCGAGTTTTCGGCCGGTCGAACCCCGAGCGAATGAACTTCCCGTTCTGGAAGGCGATGGTGGCGAACGGCGGGTCCGCGTACCACGCGCGGGAGCGATTCGATCAGGGGCGGCTCAGTGATGACGCGATCTGGTGCTACGACAGGTTTGGCATGTCGCTCACCGAACTGCAGGGCGGCCGGGTGATCGAGATCGCCGGCGAGCACGAGGACTACTACGACCCGGACTTCTGTATTTACAACGACGTCATAGTGCATCACGGGGATGGCACGTTCGACATCTACGGATACCCCGAAGTCGTCTTCCCACCGACCGACTTCCATACTGCGACGCTCGTCGGGAACGTCATCTTCATAATCGGGAACCTCGGATACGCGGGTTCGCGGAGGTATGGCACGACCCCGGTTTACCGCCTCGACATCCACTCCCTGGCCATCGAGCCGGTTGCGACGACGGGCAACCTTCCCGGCTGGATCAGCCGGCACCGGGCGAAGTTGGTCGGATGCGGGATCGAGGTGTCGGGCGGCAAGGTGTGCGATCGCCTCGGTAACGAGGAGCGTTACGAGGACAACTCGAACACGTTCGTTCTCGACCTGGAGACTCGGACCTGGTCGCGTCGGATTGACGGTTGAGCCGCTCAAGCTCCGCCGTGTATCGGACACGACCAGCATGTTCTACTCGCGCTTGCACCTGAAACTCGCCGAGGAGTCGGTGTTCGCCGCGTGCCGGATGCTGGGCGGGTCGGAAGTTTGTCCGGTTGTGGTGTAGAATGCCTCCACTATGGAGCGGCTCAACAAATTCCTGGCCCACGCCGGGGTCGGTTCGCGGCGGCACTGCGACGAACTGATCGCCCGCGGGCGGGTCAAGATCGACGGCGCGCGCGTTAGCGATCTCGGCACCAAGGTTGACCCCGAGGCGCAGAAGGTCACGGTGGACGACCAACCGGTCCGCGCCGAGCGGCCCGTCTACTGGGCCGTTCACAAGCCACAGGGCTACCTCTGCACCAACCACGACCCGGCCGGCCGGCCGCTGGCCCTGGACCTCATCCCGCACGTCAACCAGCGAGTCTACACCGTCGGCCGGCTCGACGAGGGGAGCGAGGGGTTGCTCCTGCTGACCAACGACGGCGACCTGGCCCAGGCGCTGACGCACCCGCGCTACGGCGTCGAGAAGACGTATCAGGTCCTCGTGGCCGGCAAGCCGAGCCGCCAGGACCTGCAAAAACTCCTCGACGGCGTCTGGCTCAGCGACGGCAAGGTGCAGGCGAAGAACGTCCGCCGCCTCAAGCCGCAGGGAGACAGCACCTGGTTGCGGGTCGTGCTGGCCGAAGGGAAGAACCGCGAGATTCGCCGGATGCTCGCGAAACTCGGTCACAAGGTGATGCGGCTGAAGCGCGTGTCCGTCGGCCCGGTCCATCTCGACCGACTGCCGAAGGGCAAGTCTCGAAAGCTGAGCCTGCCCGAGATCGAGGCGTTGCGAAAGACGGCCGAGGGTGGGAAAATGCGAGTCGAAAAGGCCGCCCGGAGGGCGAAGGAGTAGGCTTCCCCTGGGACCGCGGCCGTCCCGGCCGCGATCCCACCGGAAGAGTTATCCCTGTTCCGTCCGGTACGCCTTCAGGCGGCCGAGGTGTGGCGCCGACCGAGACGCCAGGTCCCGCCGAATGACTCCGCCGGTTGGCTGGCCGTCGCGGACAACTTGCAGGAACGGCAGCAGAGCCGGCTTACGCCCGACGACTGACACCTTTTGGCTCTGCGCCGCGGCCGCGGCGTAGTTCACGTCATCCCAGAGTTTGCGGATTGCCCGGTCAGCCGGGACCAGGAAACGGGCCATTGCCACGAGCTTCCGTGCCAGCCGCGGCCGGCGGGCGTCGCAGAGCCCGTCGGTGACGACCGCCATCACGCCCGGGTCCGCCGGCGCACCCGCCGCGGCGATGGTGAGCCACTTGACCCCGGCCCGCACCCGGTTCGTCCGCACCAGCGCTCGCCCCAGCGCCGCGGCGTACCGCGGTTCCTTGGGAACGAGCATAACCGCCTTGCGGAACCGACGAGCGGCCCGACGGTCGCAGCCGTAGGGGTCGCGCTCGAACGCCAGCCCGAGTTCGTAATGAACCTCGGCGCAGGTCGGGTCGAGCTTCGCGGCGGCCAGCAGGTGTTTGCGCGTCATGCGGTAGTTCTGGGTCGCAGCGTAAAGCCGGGCCGCCAGCCTGTGCGCGAGGCGGACAAGCCTCTGCGGAGCGTCCGGCGAAGACAACAGCGGCGCGAGGAACGCCAAGGCGTCGGCCCGACGGCCGGCGGCGGCACAGTCCCGGGCCGACGCCCACGCGGCGTCGTGGAAGGTGAGCATCCTGCTCATGGCCGCTGCCTCCGTGCAGCGTGGTCGAGTTGTCGTAATGGAGCACGACGGGGCGAACCGTGGGGGAGATATACCGAACCTGACGGTTCTGCCGCAAGTCGAAATCCGATGCCGTTGGGGACTTAAAAAAGCTGGAGAAGTTCGAGTCAGTGCGGTGTCAGTCCGACACCCTCGCGTTCAAGTACGCGGTGTCCCCTTGCCGATCATGGCCGGGGGAACTCTTTCGACGCCGTTGCAACCGACCGACCGCACGCGGCGAGTGTTCGCAGGGACGCGGGCCATGAACCTCGCTCACTTCGGGCTCACGCGCCGGCCGTTCCGGCCGACACCGGACACGGACTCCTACTACCCCGCCGCCGGTCACGAGGCGGCGCTCGGCGGACTGCGAGCCGCGTTCGCCGCCCGCGACGGACTCGCGCTAATTGACGGCGAACCCGGCACCGGCAAGACACTCGTGGCGCTGCGGTTCCTCGAAGGGCTCGACGCCGCCGTCCCGCGGGTGCTGATCCCCGCGCCGCGGTTCGCCCGGCACGCCGACCTGCACCAGGCGATCCTCTTCGACCTCGGGGCCGAGTACCGCGGGCTGACCGAGCAGGAGTTGCGGCTGGCGGTGACGGAAAAGCTACTCGTATCCCTGGCCGGCGGACACCCGATTGTGATCGTCCTCGACGAGGCACAGCACCTGACCGCCGACGTGCTCGAAGAGATCCGGCTGCTCGGCAACCTGGAGTCAAGGTCGGCCAAGGCAGCGTTCGTGGTGTTGGTCGCGCACCCGTCGCTCCGCGAACGGCTGGCGGGGCCGGAACTGACTGCCTTCGCCCAGCGGATCGCGGTCCGGTGCCGGGTCGAGCCGATGAGCCCGAGCGAGTCGGTCGAATATCTTCGCCATCAGGTCAAGGCGGCCGGCGGCCGCCCGGATGCGCTCGTCAGCGACGAGGCGGTGGACCTGATTGCGGCCCGGTGCAAGGGCGTGCCGCGGCTGCTGAACCAGGCGGCGGCGCTGGCGTTTACCCTGGCCGGCGCGGCGGCGGCGGACGAGGTGGACGCCGAGGCCGCGGTCGAGGCGCTGGACCAACTCGGGCTCGCCGAATCACCGGTCGAGCGGCCAACACTGATCCCACACCCGGGCCGGTCGCCGAAGCGGCGGGCCCCGAAGCGTAAGTCAGCCTGACCCGGCCTGCTCACACCGCAGAGGACTCCCCCGATGGGTCGGATGTTCCGGATCATCACCGAGGGCGGGCAGGAGCCGCACCCGTCGAGTTCGTCGGCGATCGCGGACGTGCCGTTCGTCGAAGTCGGTGGACCGGAAGGGGTGGTCACGTCGATCCCGCTCCCGGCCACGCGAGCCACGGTTGCGATCCCACCGGCCGTCATCCCGGTCCCGCGCCCTGCGGCCCCCGAACCCGAGACGGACACCGAACTGGACCACGACCCGGAGTCCACACCGCTCACCCTCCCGAACCCGGACGCGCGGTTTCTGTCGGTGTCGTTCCACCGCTTCCCGCGGACCGGCCTGCGGCTGCTGCCCGGCGGGGTGTCGGCGGACGTGATCGTCTACCACCAACCGGACCACCCGGTCAGCAGCGAGTACCGGACCGTCCGGGACGAGATTCGCAAGCAGTTCGAGGAGCCGACCCCGCGGGTGCTGCTGTTCGCCGCCGCGACCCCGGTCGCCGGGACGACGACGGTACTGCTTAACACCGCCGCGTCCCTGACGCAGGATGGGGCGCGGGTGCTGATCGTGGACGCGAACTTCGACCGCCCGGCCGTCGCCCGCCGACTCGGGATTCCGGAGACACCGGGGCTGGCCGAGGTGCTCGGTCAGACGGTCCCGCTGGCGTGGGCGCTCCAGCCGACCGCGGTCGAGAACCTGCACGCCCTGGCCGCCGGGTTACCGGCCGACGAGACTCCTCGCGTGATGGCGGCGGACCTGCCGCGGCTGCTGTCCCAACTGCGGCAGTGGTTCGACTGGGTACTGGTGGACGGCGGGGTGTGGGATGAGTGGCTCGGTCAGGAGTCGGCCGGCCCGGCGTGCGACGCGGTGTACCTGGTGACGCGGCAGGTGGACATCGACCGACCGGAGTTCGCCGGCCTGCGGGTGTCAGTGGCCAACTCCGGTGGCGTGTTGCGGGGGTACGTCACAACCCGGCCGTAGGGCACGCGGTGCGTGCCCTACCCTACCCTTGCAATTCCTTGACGAGGTTGGCCAGCAACTCCGGCTTGTTCTGCGCGACGATGTGGTCGATCCGGGTTTGCGGCACCCCGAGCTTTTGCATCGCGGTGATAATCGACTTCCAGACCTTCTCCCGCTTCTTCCCTTCGGCCAGGTACAGGTCCGTTACCAGTTCGCCGAGCCTCTGAAGCTGGATGCCGTCCTGGTTGGAGTAGTATCGCTTGATGATCCCCTGCTGGTGGCGGGTGTAGTCTTCCATCCCCATCGGTCTGCTCCGTGGTGTGTGCAAGGCCGCATACAAGATACCAGACCGACGCGGCGGCGGCGGGTCTCCACGGGTCGGCTGGCTCACCCGGGTCGTGATCCGTACCCTACCACCCGTCCGGTCCGTCGTCTCGCACTCGGTTGCCCATGCGTGCCATACTACAACGGGTGTCATCCGCCCGGGTCGTCGTGACCGGCGAGGTCGTCGGAGAGATCGGCCGCGGGTGGCTGGTCCTGCTCGGTGTCGCCCACGCGGATTCGCCGGCCGAGGCCGCGAAGCTTGCGGACAAGGTGGCCAACCTGCGTGCGTTCGCGGACGCCGACGGGAAGATGAACCTGTCCGTTCAGGACGTCGGCGGCGGTGTGCTGGTGGTCAGCAACTTCACCCTGTATGCCGACTGCCGCAAGGGACGCCGGCCGAGTTTCATCGGTGCCGCGCGGCCGGAGCAGGCTGAACCGCTGTGCCGGACGTTCGCGGACGGCTTGTGTGCGCTCGGGGTGCCGGTCGCAGAGGGGCGGTTCGGGGCCGACATGCAGGTCGAACTGGTGAACAACGGCCCCGTCACGCTAATACTGGACACCGCCGAGGAGGCCGGTTGACGGCCCCCGGCACCCGTGCTTACCATCAGCGACATCTCATGCGGATAACCGTGCCGCTATTGCTGGTCGTTGGCTTCGCCGTGGCCGGCCTTCTCGGTGGCCGCCGCGAGGTCGTCGGCACGCCGAACCTGATCCGCATCGTCTCCAGCCTCCCCCGCACCGGCAGCGCCCGCGGCCAGACGGACTCCATCGTCAACGGCATCCGGCTCGCCATCACGAACGCCGGCAACCGGGTCGAGACGACCGACCCCGACACCGGCGAGAAGCAGGTATTCCGGATCGACTACCAGGACCTGGACGATGCCACCGCCGCGGCCGGAACGTGGACCATCGAGCAGGAGATCGCCAACGCCAACCAGGCCCGGTCGGACCCTGACGTGATGGTGTATGTCGGCACCTACAACTCCGGGGCGGCGAAGGTGTCGATGCCGATCCTCAACCGGGCGCGGATGCTGATCGTTTCCCCGGCGAACACGGCCGAGGCGCTGACCAAGCCGGGGACCGGCGACCGACACGAGCCGATGTGCTTCCGGCCGACCGGCGAGGTCAACTTCGTCCGGGTGGTGCCGACCGACGACCTGCAAAGCCACGTTGCCGCCCTGTGGGCCAGGGACCTCGGAGCACGGCGGATTTACCTGCTGGACGACAACGAGTTCTACGGCAAGGGAATCGCCGCCGGTTTCCGTCGCAACTGCGAGAAGCTCGGCATCGCCGTTCTGGGGCACGAAAGTATCGACACCCGCGCCCAGGAGTTCACGGCCCTGATGGTGAAGATCAAGGCCCTCAACCCGGACCTGCTGTACTTCGCCGGGATGACCGAGACCAAGGGCGGGCAGGTCTTCAAGGACATGATCAAGGCTGGCCTGACCTGCCCGATGATGGCACCGGACGGGTGCCACCAGCAGGCCATGATCGACTCGGCGGGTGCGGACTTGTTCGAGAAGCACAAGTTCTACGTGACCTTCGGCGGGTTGACGGTGGACAGCCTGCGGGAGCGCGGCGGCCGCGGCGGCGAGTTCGTTCGCAAGTACGCGGCCCGGTACGGGACCGAGCCGACCGGGGCGTATGCGGTGTACGGCTACGAGGCGGGACTGGTCGCCCTGGAAGCGATCCGGTTGGCCGGCAAGAAGGACCGCGACGCGATCCGCCGGGCTGCGCTGGGAATCCGCGACTTCGACGGGGCGACCGGCACCTGGTCATTCGACGCCAACGGCGACACCACCAACCAGACCATGAGCGGCAGCACCGTCAAGAACGGCCAGTTGAAGTTCGTCAAGTTGCTGAAACGGGACACGACGATCGGCCCGTGACCCCCTGGGACCGCGGCCGTCCCGGCCGCGGTCCGGTGGAGGAACCGCTTTGCTGGAGACGTTCGCCCAGTACACCGTCCTGGGGTTGACGACCGGGGCCCTGTTCGCGTTGATCGCCCTCGGCTACACGATGGTCTACGGCATCGTCGAGCTGATCAACTTCGCCCATGGCGACCTGTTCATGCTCGGGGCGTTCCTGGCCCTCACCCTCCTCGGACTGGTCGGGACCGACACGTTCACGGGTTCCGTTCTTGGGATCGCGTTGTGCCTCGTCGCCTGCCCGCTGTTCTGCGCGGCCCTCAATGTCGGCGTGGACCGGGTCGTTTACCGGCCGCTGCGGACCGCACCGCGGCTGGCGCCGCTGGTGTCAGCCATCGGGGTCAGCTTCGTGTTCATGAATGTCGGCCTGTTCTGGGGCGGGCCGATGGACGTGAACTTCCCGAACCTGCTGCCGGACGCGAACCTGCTCGGCGAGGGCAGCGCGGTGCGTGTCACGGCCAAGGACCTGATGGTGGTCGGCGTGACGGTGCCGCTGATGGTTGCCCTGACGCTGTTCGTCAAGTTCACCCGGCTCGGCCGGGCGATGCGGGCGACGGCCCAGGACCCGACGGCGGCGAAGCTGATGGGGATCGACACCGACCGGGTCATCGGAGCTACATTCGCGCTCGGCGGCGGACTCGGCGGGGCGGCGAGCGTCGTCTACGGGCTGTACGTCAACACGGTCAGCTACCAGATGGGGTTCCAGAACGGGCTGTACGCCTTCACCGCCGCGGTGCTGGGCGGGATTGGCAGCATCCCCGGTGCGGTCCTCGGCGGTTTGCTGATCGGGCTGGTCCGGGCGTGGGGGTCGGCCTACGTCGGAGAGCGGTGGAGCGGGGCGCTGGTGTTTGTAGTGCTGATCGTGGTCCTGGTGTTCCGCCCGACCGGGCTGCTCGGCAGCCGCACCCGGGAGAAGGTGTGACCGTGGCCGACACCGCGATGAAGCCCCGGGGACTGGGATGGGAGGCGGCGGCCTTCCTGATTCTCCTGCTGTACCCCCTGTTCCCCGTGTTCGAGGGCGGGTTCCTGGCCGCCACCGGGCGGTCGCTCGGCGACCAATTCCCGACAGTGTTCGTCTTCGCCGTGCTGGCGTTGGGACTGAACGTCGTGGTCGGGTACACCGGCATCCTGCACCTCGGGATCGCGGCGTTCTTCGCAATCGGGGCCTACGCGGCCGGCATCCTGACTGTCGCCAGCTACCCGTTCGGGGCGCCCTTCCTCGTTACCCTGGTCGTCGGGACGGTCGCCGCGGCTCTGGTTGGGCTACTGCTCGGGGCACCCACCCTTCGACTCCGCGGCGACTACCTGGCGCTCGTCACTCTCGGGTTTGGAGAGGTGGTGAAGGCGTTCCTCAAGAACGCCGAGGAGATCACCGCCGGCACCCGCGGCCTCAGCCCGGTGCCGCCGCCGACCGAATCACTCGACTGGGCCTCCGATTACCGGCCGTTTTACTACCTGACGCTCGGCGTCCTGATCGTGGTCTACTTGCTCCTGCGCAACATCGAGTGGTCCCGGCTCGGGCGGGCGTGGGTGGCGATCCGTGAAGACGAACTCGCCGCCGCCTGCATGGGACTGAACCCGGCGAAGTTGAAGCTCGCCGCCTTCGCGCTCGGGTCTGGGTTGGCCGGTCTGGCGGGGGTGCTTTATGCCACCCGCCTGACCAGCACCTCCGACCCGAACGCCTACGACTTCAACCGGTCGATCTTCCTGCTGTGCTGCGTGATCCTCGGCGGGCTAGCGAGCCGACCGGGTGTCTTGCTCGGGGTCTTCCTGCTGGTCGGGTTCGACAACATCCTCAGTCCGATCCTCGACGGGCTCGTCCAGCGGAACGTGCCTGGCGCCGGAGAGAAGATCTACATGACCTTCACCGGCTGGCGACTCATGGTCTTCGGGCTGGCGCTGATACTGATGATGCGATTCCGGCCGGAGGGACTGATACCGTCATCGCGTGTCCGGCGAGAGTTGCACCCGGACGGGACCCAGACATGAGTGCCCTGACCGTACACGACCTGACGGTGCGGTTCGGCGGCATCACCGCCGTCAGTGGCCTCGACCTGACGGTCGAGAGGGGACAGATATTCTCCGTGATCGGCCCGAACGGTGCCGGCAAGACGACGGTATTCAACGCCGTCACTGGTATTTATACCCCGACCTCCGGCGAGGTCTTGTTCGTCGGGGAGGCGCGGGAGAAGTCGCCGACCAGGAAGGTCCTCGCCGGGATCGCCGGCGCCGGACTGGTGGTGGCGATCCTGGCCATGTTCGCCGCGGCCGGCGTGGAACAACTCTGGAGGGCGTCGATCCGCCAGCCGTTCGCGGAGCCGGGCGCCCGGTTCGACCCGGGTACGTTCGTATCGGCGGCGGGGGACTACCTGCTGGGCAAGCCCGGCGTGTCGAAGGTGCCAGGCGAGGACCGGTGGCAAGTCGTCAGCATTGGCGGCCGGACGCGGTTCGGCTCGCCCACGACCGAGGCCGACGCCCGACTGCTCCGTAGGAGTCTGCTGACCCAAGACCCGATCCCGGCCCCCGTGCCCGGCGGGAGCGGATATCAGGTCTGGGACGGGGATGGGAAGTTCCTCCTGGGGCAATTCGAGACGGGTGAGCAACTCGGGAAGGCACTGCCCGACCTGTTCGCGGTCCGCAGCGACCGCGCGAGGCACGTCCAGACGATCCTCATTGCCGCCTTCGGCGGTCTCCTGATCGGTACGGCCGCATCCTACCTCGCCTGGCGCCGCAGCCGGCGGACGCCGGACGCGATCGCCGCCCACAGCGTTGCCCGGACGTTCCAGAACATCCGCCTGTTCCGCAACATGACCGTGCGGGAGAACGTCCTTGTCGGTCTGGACCGGACGCTGACCCGCAACGTCTTCGCCATGGCCCTGCGACTCCTCGGCCTGCGCCGCGAGAATGCGGAGGCGGACCGACGCGCGGCCGAGTTGCTGTCGTTCGTCGGCCTCACCGGCCGGTCGGGACAACTCGCCAGGAATCTCCCCTACGGCGACCAGCGGCGACTGGAGATCGCCCGGGCGCTCGCCACCGACCCGAAACTCCTGCTGCTCGACGAGCCGGCCGCCGGGATGAACCCGAGCGAGACGGTCGAGTTAATGGCCCTGATCCGGCGCATCCGCGACCGAGGGATAACGGTGCTCCTCATCGAGCACCACATGAACGTGGTGATGGGCATCTCCGACCGCGTGGCAGTCCTCGACCACGGCGTGAAGATCGCCGAGGGGACGCCGGCCGAGGTCAGCCGCGACCCGAGGGTGATCGAGGCGTACCTGGGCAAGGAGGAGGTCAACTGATGGCCTCCTTGCTCCGCGTCGAGGGGTTGCGGGCCGGGTATGGTCCGATTGATGTCTTGCACGACGTGACGCTGACCGTCGAGCCCGGCGAGGTCGTCGCCCTGATTGGCGCGAACGGGGCCGGAAAGACTACGACGCTGATGGCGATCTCCGGCGTGGTCCCGGCGCGGGCCGGGACGATTGTGTTCGACAGCCACGACCTGACGCGGCTGGCGGCACACCGGATCGTGAAGCTCGGGCTGGCGCACTCGCCCGAGGGGCGGAAGATCTTCCCGCGGTTGACAGTACTGGAAAACTTACAGATGGGGGCGTTCACCCGCACCGACCGGCGGGGAATCGCCGACGACATCGAGAAAGCGTTCACGCTGTTCCCGATCCTACTAGACCGCAAATCGCAGGCGGGCGGACTGCTCTCCGGCGGTCAGCAGCAGATGCTCGCCATCGCCCGCGCTCTGATGGCCCGTCCGAAGTTGCTGCTCCTCGACGAACCGTCACTGGGGCTGGCGCCACAGGTCGTGGCGCAAATCTTCGAGGTGATCCGCGACCTGAACCGCCAGGGCGTCTCGGTGCTGCTGGTCGAACAGAACGCCCGGATGGCGCTGAAGATCGCCCACCGCGGCTACGTCCTGGAGACCGGCCGGGTCACGCTCGCCGACAGCGCCAACGCACTGCTGAACGACCCACGAATCCGGGCGGCGTACCTGGGAGAGTAGTCATCAGTCATCAGTCATCAGTTGTAGCCATGCTATGTCCGGCGGGGGCAATCCGCTCGACGGACTAATGACTAATGACTAATGACTAATGACATGAAGATCACCCGCGTTGAAACCGATTTACTCCGTGTCCCGCTCCCCCGTCCGGTTGCGCTGCCTGCGTCGCAGGATCCACGGTCGGCCACGGCGGTCGAGGTCGTGCTTGTCCGGGTATTGACCGACGGCGGCCCGACCGGGCTAGGGTTCGCCTACACCCTGGGGGGTGGCGGTGCCGCGGTCCGCTCGCTGATCGACACCGTGATTGCTGACGTCATCACCGGGACCGACCCGATGCTCACGGAGTGGCTGTACCTCAAGGCGTGGGCGGAACTGGAAGGACTCGGCTTCGCCGGGCTGGCCGCGCGGGCATATGCGGCCGTGGACTTCGCACTGTGGGACCTCAAGGGGAAGGCCGCCGGGCTGCCGCTACACCGACTGCTCGGCGGGTATCGGACCAAGCTCAAGGCGGTGGTCAGCGACACCGCCACCCCGGCCCTGGGCGCCCGGCAGGCGATCAAGGAGAGCCGCGCCGCGCTGGACCGCGGCGCGGCCGGGGTGCAAGTCGAGATCGGCACGGCCGACCCCGAACTGGACGCCGAGCGCGTCCGGCAACTGCGCGAGGGGGTGCCGGACGGGGCGTGGTTCGAGGCATCGGCGTGCGGACGATACGACTTCTCGACCGCCGCCTGGCTGGGTGAGGTCGGGGCCGAGGAACTCGGGCTCGACGGCTACTCCGACCCGCTGCGGCCGGACGACCTGACCGGGCTGGGCCGGCTGATCGAGCGGCTCGACGTGGGCCTGGCGGTCGGCGCGCTGTACGACCGGCCCGACGACTTCGTCCGCCTGCTCGACCGCGGCGGCATCTCCGCGGTGCGGATCGACCCGCTGCGGCTCGGCGGCCTGACCCCGGCCCGCAAGGTCGCGCTGGCCGCGGAACTCCGACAGGTCGCCGTGTACCCGGTCCGTTTGCCAGAGGTCGGGGCGCACCTGGCGGCCGGCGTGGTCTACGGCCGGATGTGCGAGTACGTGGACTGGTTCGCCGAGTTGTTCGCTGGCGGCCCCCAGTTCGAGGTCGGCCAGCTCGTCGTCCCCGACGAGCCGGGGCTGGGCCTGACTGTCCGCGACGAGGTCGCGTCCCGGCACCGGGTTTGACCGGCGGCGCGTTGCCGACCCGTGCGTCCGCGGTTATCACGTCTGCTGAACCCCGTACCAGGAGCCTCGCATGTCTAGCAAGCCGGAAACCCGCGTCCAGGAACTGCACCTGACCCTGCCGCCGGCTCCGAAGCCGGTCGCTGTCTACAAGACCGCGGTCAAGCACGGCAACCTGCTATTCGTCTCTGGACACGGGCCGCTGAAGCCGGACGGGACGCTGATCGTCGGGTGCCTCGGCAAGGACATGGACCTGGAGAAGGGCCAGGAGGCCGCCCGGCAGACCGGGCTGGCGATCCTCGCCACACTGCGGAGCCACCTCGGTTCGCTCGACAAGGTGAAGCGGCTGGTGAAGACGTTTGGGATGGTGAACTGCACCGCCGACTACAAGGACCAGCCGAAGGTGATCAACGGCTTCTCGGAGTTGATGCGGGACGTCTTCGGCGAGGACTCCGGGGTCGGGGCGCGGAGCGCGGTCGGGCACAATGCGCTGCCCGGCGGGATCGCCGTCGAGATCGAGGCGATCTTTGAAGTCTCGGAATAAAACCCAAGCATCAACCCCTGCGGGGAAATCCCAAGCACCAAATCCCAAACAAGACAGGTATCTCCTGTCTTGTTTGGGATTTGGTGCTTGGGATTTGGGATTAACTTTCAGTTGCCCAGCACCGCCCGGACGACTGCGGCGGCACCGGCACTCGTGGGCAGGTAGCCGACCGCGCCCGCGTACCGGGCGAACCGGGCCAGCCCGCTGTCCTCCGGGCCGAGCAGCACCACCCGGGCGTTCGGCCGGGTGATGGTCAGCTTGGCGCAGGTCAGCAGCCCGCTCTCGGCCGCCGACTCCACCGGGAGGACGACGGCCGTGGCCTTGTGGCGGTACGCCAGCCGGCCGGCCTCCTCGCCGCTCGGCGCCCGCGCGACGTCCCAGCCCAGGTTGCGGAAGTGGGCGTCCACCGCGGCAGCCAGCCCCGACATCCCCAGCCCGAGCACGAGCCGGGGGGCCTTGCGCCTCGGGCAAGCCAGCCCGCCGCGACTACCACCGTTGCTCTGGGTTCGGATGCCTGTCATGTTACCTCTCTCCCCTCTCGAACGACCTCGGTCCCGACGATCCAACTCGACACGCTGTGTTTCCCAGAAGTTCGCTGGAAACCGAGTGAACTTGCGCGCCGGGCGTCAAAAAAATGAGCCCGACTCGATCGGTCGTCGATTCGGCGGGAAACCCGAATCGTCGCCGTGGTTTGTCCTTGCCTCGTCCGGAAGTCGCAGCTAGAACCGGAGTTCCGTAGCGGAGTCCCGGTCTCCGGAGGCGAGGAGGGTTGGTTGTACCTTCTGACCGGGAACGAATCAAAGTAGGTTGCCGACTGACGGTTGTCCACCCCGGCCCGCCTGAATACACAACCGCCGTCCGACGCGGCGATAAACCCTGTCGATTGTCCTGACCCTCCCGCGAGGCCCGACCATGCCGGCCAAGATCTCCATCGGAACCTGGGCGTACCTGTTCAACCAGGAGACCCCGACCAACGACTTCCATGTCATCCTGCACAAGCTGCAAGACCTGGGGTACGACGGCGTCGAACTCGGCGGGTTCAACCCGCACCCCGGTCCCGACACTTGCGACACCCGGGAGAAGCGTGCGAAGCTCCGCAAGGAGGTCGCCGATCACGGCCTGAAGTTCAGCGCACTGGCTGCGGACCTCTGGTCCCAGAAGTTGCTTACCGTCGAGGACAGCGGCCCTTACATCGCCGCGTTCGCCAAGAACCTGTTTTTCGCCGAGGATCTCGGCATCGACACCATCCGGGTGGACACGGTCGAGCCGATCACCGTCGTGCAGCAGGGCCAGGTGACGCCGGAGAAGGCGTTCGAGCGGGCGGTTAACGCATTCGACCTGTGCTCGAAGCTCGCCGCCCAGCGCGGGATCAACATCTGCTGGGAGTTCGAGCCGGGCTTCCCGATCAACAAGCCGAGCGAGATCGTCGCACTGGTGGACGAGGTGCGGGTGAAGCGGAACAACCCGAACTTCGGCGTGCTCTACGACACCTGCCACGCCCACATGTGCGCCGCGGTCGGGGCCAACCAGATCGGCACCAAGGAGACGCTCCCCGGCGGCGCGATGGAGTTGCTCGAGAAGCTCAAGGGGAAGATCACCCACGTCCACCTGATCGACTCCGACGGTTCGCTGAACGAGCATAACACCTCGACGCACAACCCGTTCGGGACTGGCAAGCTCAACTTCGACGAGCTGATCCCCGCGCTTCAGAAGGCCGGGGTGCCGAACGACTGGTGGTGCGTGGATCTGTGCTTCTGGCCGAATGCCTGGGAGGTCACGGCCGACAGCAAGAAGTTCCTCGACAAGATGCGGTCCAAGTACGCCGCCGCGTAAGTAAGACGAGCGAGACGCCCCCGCGCTCGCGGGGGCGTTACACGCCGGTTACACGGAGGACTGACGTGACGAAGTGGTGCCTGTCGGTCATCTCGGCGCTGGTGATTTGTTCTCTCGCCCCCGCCGCTGACCCCGCGTCTCTCGAAGAGCGGATCGCGCCGTTGGCCAAGGAGCACAAGGGCAAGATCGCGGTCGCGGTGAAGAACCTCCACAACGGCGAGGAGTACTACCTCGACGCCGACGAGCCGATGCCGACCGCCAGCCTCATCAAGCTGCCGGTCATGGTCGAGACATACTGGCAGGCCAAGGAGGGAAAGGTCAAGCTCGACACGATGCTGACCCTCAAGAAGGATCCCCAGGTAAAGGGGTCTGGCGTCCTGGTGTATCACTTCTCTGACGGGGCCAGTTTTCCGTTGCGGGACGCGGTCCGGCTGATGATCGTCTATTCCGACAACATGGCCACAAACATGGTCCTCGACCAGATCGGCGTTGCAGCTACGGGCGAGCGGATGGGCAAGCTCGGACTGAATGAGACGAGGATCAATGCCAAGGTATTTCGGGCGGACACTCGCATCGACCAGGAGCGCGGAAAGAAGTACGGCCTCGGGTCTACTACCGCCGGCGAGATGGTCCGGCTCTTGGAGATGATCCACGCCGGGAAGGTGGTGACGCCGGACGCCTGCAAGGAGATGCTGGGCCACCTGAAAGCGTGCGACGACAAGGAGAAGATGACGCGGTTCCTGCCTCCCGGGACAGTCGTAGCCCACAAGACCGGGTCGGTGAACGCATCGAAAACGGACGCCGGGATCATTTACGTCCCGGACCCCGTTGACAAGAAGAAGACTCGCCCTCTGGCGCTGTGCGTGTTGACCGACGGAAACGAGGATCAGCGGTGGGCGGCGGACAATGCCGCTCAGGTGACGATCGGCAAGATCTCCAAGGCCGTGTTCGACCACTTCGCCGAGAAGAAGTAGAAAAACAAACCACAGAGTCACTGAGGGCACAGAGGGAAGAGACACCGAGCAGACAACAGACAGAGTAAGGACAGAAGAAGGATCACTGCCTGCATTCTGACTTGAACTCTGTTATTCCCCTCTGTGTGTCTTGTCTCTGTGTGCTCTGTGACTCTGTGGTTCGTTCTCTTACCACGAGGGCTCTCCCATGCCGCAGAAGGAACTCAGGGTCGGGATGATCGGGTACGGCTTCATGGGCCGGGCCCACTCGAACGCGTACAAGCAGGTCGGCCAGTTCTTCCCGTCCCAGCACAAGGTGGTGCTCAAGGCTGCCTGCGCTCGGGATGCGGAGAAGGCGAAGGCGTTCGCCGACCAGTGGGGCTACGAGTCCATCGAGACGGACTGGAAGAAGCTACTGGAGCGGAAGGATATCGACGTGGTCGATATCTGCACGCCGAACAACCTGCACAAGGAGATCGCCCTGGCGGCGGCCGCGGCCGGCAAGATGATCCTGTGTGAGAAGCCGCTGGCGATGAACTCGGAGGAGGGCAAGCAGATGGTGGACGCGGTCGAGAAGGCCGGCGTCGCCAACATGGTCTGGTACAACTACCGCCGCATTCCCGCGGTCACGCTCGCCAAGAAACTGATCGAGGAAGGCCGGCTGGGGAAGATCTTCCACTACCGGGCCAAGTTCCTCCAGGACTGGACCATCAAGGCGGACTTGCCGCAGGGTGGGCAAGGGCTCTGGCGGCTGGACGTGGCCGCAGCCGGGTCGGGCGTCACCGGCGACCTGCTCGCCCACTGCATCGACACCGCCATCTGGCTCAACGGCCGGGTGAATTCGGTCTGTGCGCTCACCGAGACGTTCGTCAAACAGCGGATGCACAACCTGAGCGGCAAGGTGGAGCCGGTCGGGATCGACGACGCCTGTATCTTCATGGGCAAGTTCGAGAACGGCTCGCTGGCGAACTTCGAGTCCACCCGGTACGCCCGCGGGCACAAGGCACTCTACACGTTCGAGATCAACGGCGAGGACATGTCGCTCTTCTGGGACCTGCACGACCTGCATCGGCTCCAGGTGTTCGATTACCGCGACGAGGGCGCCATCCGCGGGTGGAAGTCGATCCATGTGACCGACAATAGCCCGGACCACCCGTACATGGCGAACTGGTGGGTGCCGGGCCTGGCGATCGGCTACGACGCGAGCTTCACGCACCAGGTGGCCGACTTCATCCAGGGGCTGGAGACCGGCAAGCCCGCCGCCCCGACGTTCCGCGACGCCTACGAGACGCAGCTCATCCTCGACTCGGTCCTCGACTCGGCGAAGGGCAAGAAGTGGGTGAACGTGCCGAAGGGGTAATCTTGTCCCGGCCGGCCGGGAGTGTTATCCTCCCGGTCCCACCGGAGGGCGACATGGCGACGGTCGAGAAGAAGCCGATCACGGCGCAGGAGTATTTGTTGATGCCGGACCCGCCGGACGGGTTGAAGACGGAACTCGTCCGGGGGGAGGTGGTCGTCATGGGACAGCCGGGGTGGGAACACGGCGAAATCCAAAACGCGATTGGATCCTTACTGAAACAATTCCTAAAGCAGAACCCGATCGGACGGGTCGCCGCGGAGAGCGGGGTGCTGACCGAACGCGGCCCCGATACGGTCCGCGGTCCGGATCTCAGTTTTTACAGCAAGGAGCGGATGCCACTCGACAAGCGCGTCACTGGGTATCACGACCAGCCGCCGGACCTGTGCGTTGAGGGCGTGTCGCCGTCGAACACCCGGCGGCAGTTGAACGATAAGATCAAGGAGTACTTCTTCGCCGGGGTGCGCGCCGTCTGGGTTGTCGATCCCGAGGAGCGGTCGGTCACGGTATACCTCGAACCGATGGAAGGGAAAGTCAGGAAAGAAGGTGTTATCCTTGAAGGCGGCGAAGTCCTGCCCGGTTTCACTTGCAACGTCGCCGAACTGTTCGGGTGACGCGCCCGGTTGGCCTCGACAACTGGGCGACCGTTTCTCTACACTCTTCGATCCGAACGGATTCGCCCCACTGAGCCTTCGCCCACGGACGGCGCGGTCGAATGCACATTGTCCACCTGACAGCCAGCACACACTTCGGCGGCCCCGAGCGGCAGATGCTCGGCCTGGCCCGCTCCCTCCCACACGACTACCGCACTACGTTCCTGAGCTTCCGTGAGGGCGGACGGTGTGACGACTTCCTGCGGGTCGCCGCCCGCGAGGGGTTCGACGCTCACCCGCTTCGGTACGACACCCCACAACTACGGTCGGCGACCCGCGAGTTGGCCGGGCTGCTGGGCGACCGCGGGGCGGACGTGCTGCTCTGCCACGGGTACAAGGCGAACGTGGTCGGCCGGGTCGCCGCCCGCCGGGTCGGGGTGCCGGTGGCGGCGGTGTCCCGCGGCTGGACCGGGGAAAACCTCAAGGTCCGCGCCTACGAAAGGCTCGACCGCTGGCACCTGCGGTTCCTGGACCACGTCGTCGCTGTGTCCGACGGGCAGGCCGCCCGGGTTCGCCAGTCCGGCGTGCCCGACGGGCGGATCACCGTCATCCGCAACGGCGCCCGCCCGGAAGCGTTCGCCGACCCGGACCCGGCACTGCGACGCAAGCTGCTCGGCCTGTTCCCGTCCGCCGGCGGGGTGTCGCGGGTGGTGCTGGCCGCCGGCCGGCTCAGCCCGGAGAAGGGGTTCGACGTACTCGCCGAGGCCGCCGCGCGGGTGCTGGCGGCCGACCCGACGGTCGGGTTCGTGGTGTTCGGCGAGGGGCCGGAACGGGCCAGCCTCGAACGGCGGATCGCCGAGCTGGGCATCGCTAAGCGGTTCCGGCTGCCGGGGTTCACCCGCGACCTCGACCGGCTGTTGCCGTGGGCCGACCTGCTGGTGCAGTCGTCGTACACCGAGGGGCTGCCGAACGTGGTGCTGGAGGCGGG
>DATLIF010000161.1:0-6143 GCA_035539575.1 Fimbriiglobus sp.
CCGGCCGTTCGCCACATCACCGCCCTTCGCGCTCGAACTCTCGCACCGCGAGTTGCCAGAACAGCCACGCACCCCCCGCCACCGCGGCCGCGGACAGGGCCAGTGCCGCAGCCGTGAAAAGGTGCCAATCCGCGGTCGCCAGTTTCCAGCCGGCCACCGGCACCAGTAGCAGACCCGCGATCACCAGTAGCAGCCACAGCACGGCACGGGTCAGCGTCCGACAGCGGATCGACAGCCACAACCCGAGGCTCGCGGTGAACGGGATCGCCGCCGCCGCGAACCCCACGGCGGGCAGCGCCGCGGCCGGGGCGCCGGACACCAGGAACGCCAACGACAGTACCACCTGGCCCGGTATCCCCCACCACCACCCGCGGGCCATGCTCACCCGCCACTTCGGCACGAGGATCGCCCGCCGGTCCACTGGCAACGCCAGCAAGGACTCCAGCGTCTGCCGCTGCCGCTCCTTGACCACGGACCCGGACGCCGCCGACCCGACCGTCAGCAAGTACAGGAATAGCGCCCCGACGCCGGCCGTCAGCATCAGCCCGCCTGCCGCCACCATGCCGTTGCGACTGAAGCCGCTCAGGGCCAGGGCCATGAACGCGATCAGGGCGAAGAACACCACCGTCACGCCGACGCCGATCCCGACCGCGATCAGCACCCCGCGAATCGAGTCGTCGTCGGCCGTTCTCTTGGTGCCGGTGATGTACTGTTCCTTCCACTGGAACGGGTCACGGTCGGATACCCGCGGCCGGTTGGCGATCTCCTCCGGCAAGACCTGCCGTTGTGGCCGGCGGCGGCGCGGCACCGGCGGGGCCACCTTCACCAGCCGGGCGGTCGGCAACGCGGCCGCCGCATGGACCGGCTCGCCGTTGCGCTCGACCTCGTGTTCGGCCCCGAGCACCACCGCATCGGCCGACCCGTTGAGGATGATCGGCTCGGGCGGCAGTCGTTTCACCCGGTCGGGGTCGATTGCTCGCGTCCGCGGCGTATACACCCCCGGTCCTTCGCGGAACCGCCACGGATCGCGGGGCGGCTGGCCGCCGGGACCGAGTACCTTCGCTCGCATCTGTCGAACCCACCGTACGCCGAGCCACACCGAACCGGCCGCGATCAGCAACTCCACGCCGGCGTAGCCCAACCCGAGGATCACGAACCAGCCCGGCGAGTCGGCCTCGATCTCGCCCAGTAGCGGGATGACCGCCAGCGGACTGAGCATCGGGTGCAGCCCGCCGCCGACCAGCATCACCAGCGCGGTCAGACCGTACGCGCGAAACAGCGCCCCACGGTGGGTGTCGGTGGCACACGCCGACGCGGCACTGACCGCTGCCAGCATCGTCACCGTGGCAGCGGTGAGCAGGTAGCTCATCAACAGGAACTTCAGACTCATCCCGCCGAAGAACTGCGTCAGGGCCAGGATCGGCAGGCCGGCCAGCATCACTCCAAGCAGGAACGCCAACCGGCCAAGGAACTTCCCGAACAGGATTTCCCGACTGGTCAGGTCGCTGACCAGCAGGAAGACAAACGTTTGTTTCTCCTTCTCTTCGGCGATACCGCCGGCCGCGTACGCGGGGGTTAGGAGCGCCAGCACCGCGAGTTGGGCCAGCAGGAACGTCAGCGCGAACCACTCGCCAAACCGCGCCGACTCGGCCAGAGGCAGCACCTGGGCGGTGGTGCCAAAGAGCAGGTCCGACGGGTCGGCGTGGGGGAACCAGGCGAAGGTGAAGACCGTCAGGGTGAACAGCAGCGAGACAGCGAGGATGAACCGGGCCCGGGCGTCCTGGCCGCGGCGCGCGAGCCGGACCAGTTCCCACTTGAACAGCGGGCCGACCAGCCCGGGTCGGGCTCGCCGGTCGCGGCGGCGGTTCGGCCGCGGCGGGGCGTCAGGGGGCGCGGCGTCGGTGGTCACGGGCAGCTACCGCAGGTTTCGGTCCTGTAACCCGAGGGCCAGCCCAGCCAGCCCGTACGGTCGAAACGTCCCGGCCCCCCAGTTGTCGTACCGGACCGACGCGTCGGGGGTGTTGTTCGTTACCCGGGCGTTGTGACGCGCCAGCGCCAGCCGGCCCCAGGCGTGACCGATCCGCACGTCCTTCGGGTCGGACGGGGCCTCGGCCTGGGTCTCCTCGCCTGGCTTCTCGCCGGAACTGGCGAGCTGGTGTCGTAGCGCCTCAGCCCGCGCCCAGGCCCGGTAGGCGTCGCTGCTGATCGACTTGACAAACGCCTCGACCGTCTCCGGCCGGTTGGCCCGACCGGCCTGAACGGTGAGCCGCAGAAGCGTCAGGTCCGGGATCGACACCTTCCGCCGCTCCTCGCCGGTCGGCAGCGCCGCGTGGGCCGCCTCGACCGCCTCGCCAGGGTCATCCGCCCACTCGGCGGCCAGCGCCAGCACCGACAGCCGTGCGGCTGGCGTCCCGCCGGGTTGCTTCGCCAGGGCGAGGGCTTCCGGGGCGTTGTTTCGCAGCAACGCCAGGGTGACGAACGTCTGGCGGGTCGCGTCGGGCACGTCCCCGCCGGACGGCGGCGCGGGGAACTTCGCGTCTGCCGGGGCCGGGACGCCGACCGCCAGGAAGAGGGCCGGCGCCGACGGTGGCACGCCCGCACCCTTCCCGCCGGAGGTCAACAGCGGGACCAGCGCCTCGGCCTCGGCCTTCGCCCGTGCCTGGTCACCGGTCGCTTTGAGCGCCTCGACCGCCGCCTGGGCGAGCGCCTCGGCGTGCTCCTGCGGCAGTACCTGGGCGATCAACGAATGGTTGAGCACGTCCGGCTGGCCCGCCTTCGCCAGCGCCCGGGCGAGGCGCCGCACGACATGGAACCGGACGACGGCGTCCGCTGTCGCCAGCGCCTTGAGGGTCTGCTGGAGTTCTTGCTGGACGGTGTAGGTTTTCTCGTTGAGCGGCTGCCGGCCACCCCCGCCGGGCGTCCAGCGGATGCGGGTGCCGTTGGCGACCTGCTCGGCGGTCCCGCCGAGCGTGACCTGGGCCATGGCCAGTTCGCCCAGCAGCAGGTCTCGCCCGGCCGACGGGGGAGCGGCCTCCAGGTCGCGGCGCGCGTGGGCGAAATGGGCCACCGCATCCTTGAGCCCTTGCGGATCGTCCTTGCGGACGGCGAACTCCCCGGCCGGGATCAGCACACCGGCCTTGAACAGCGGCGCCTCGGCCGGCGTCAACGGGACGTCCTTGGCCTCCTGCATGTCCCTGAGGGCGTCGGCCATGTACTGGTCGCGGCGGTCCTCCTTGTTGGACCGCACCAGCAGCGTGATGCCGTAGCCCACGACTCCGATCAGCGCCACCGCGGTGACAGCCCAGGCGACGTAGTGCCACTTCGGCCTCGCCTCGATGTCTTCCTTGATGACGCCAGCTTTCTTGAGCGTCTCGCCGGACACGTGGCGGACGTCCACCGTTCCGACCGCCCCCTCCAGTTCCTCGACGCGCGCCAGGCTCGGCCGGCCGGCCCGCGGATCGCGCCAGTCCACCTTCCCCGTCTTCTGCTCGGGCACCCGCTGGCGGGCGCGGCATTCGGGGCACAGCACGTTCTTGCCCTGCATGGACCAGGGCACGTCCCACTTGTTGTCGCAGGCTGCGCAGGTCATCGCGATCTTGCGCTGGTCCTCCGGCGCCGCCTGGGCCGGCTCGTCGCCAAAGATGGCCGCAGCTTCGGCCTCGGCGTCGATCCGCGAATCGACCGGACGGGGGGTGACGCCATTGGCCGACGCCTGGCCGTTCACGGTGAAGGCCTGGCGGCAGTCGGGGTTGCCGCAGGTGACTCGCTTGCCGGCCAACTCGTCCTTGAGACGGTACGCCTTCTTACAGTGCGGGCACTGGGTTTCGATCGCCATGGTCGCGGGGCCCTGCCGACGCTCGGGGCGGAGGTGGACAGACCCATTATCACCCCCTACCGCGGCGACGGCAATCGGCCTCCGCAATGCCCATCAGCGCATCGGGTGGACGGCCTGGTTGAATACCGCCGGGTCATAGGGGTCGTCCGGCTTCGCCGGCGGCCCCGCGGCGGCAGGCAGTGGCCGAACGGCCGCAGACGTGGCTGTGGGATGTGGCTTCCGAGCCGGAATCGCCTCCGGCGCTGGCGACCCTTCCGGGCCGGCGGCCCAGTGTACCCACAACTCCAGGTTGCGGTACGCCGGATGCGACCGATTGAAGAGGGCCGGCGTCCGCTGGCCGCCGTGAGCCGAGACCGCTTTCGACAGTAGCGGGCTGGCGGACGGGTCGTCCCGGCTGACGAACTTCGCAACGTCCTTCGCGTTGCGCTGGCTCGCCTCGGGGTTGGCGTAGCCAGCCGGCACGCGGGTGATCTTGAATTCACTCGGGTGGTCCGGCTTCGCGTGGCAGTCGGCGCACAGGTTCATCAACAACGGCTGGACCTTCGCCGGGAACGCCCGGAACGCCGCCGAGTTGCAGTCCGCGGCCGCCGGCGGTGGCGCGGGCGGCTTGAGCCCGCGGGCCAACATCAGCTTGTACACCTCCTCGCGCGATTCGCCGGCGAAGAGTACCTGTTTGCTCGGGTAATCCTTCACGTCCTTGCCGCGGCGAAGTCGGTAGGCGTCGCCGACCCGCTCGACAGTCCCGTCTACCACCTGGAAGTTGTCCAGCAACAGCACCATCGGCTTGCCGCCGACGGCCGGCTTCGACTTCGGGGCCGGCGACTGAGCGAGGGCGTTCCACCCGGCCAGCAGCAGGACGGCGGTGAGCAAATATGATGGCTTCATGGCGCGGCGGGACATACCCCGCCGGCCCGGAACGGTCAACACGGTTCGGGAAGCCCACCGATGCGAGCCGAAGTCCTGTCGATCGGCACCGAGATCGCCACCGGCCAGAACCTCGACACCAACACCCGCTGGCTCAGTCAGCGGCTCGGCGAGATCGGCATCCCGGTCGCGTTCCACACCACCGTGGGCGACGACCTGGCCGACAATGTCGCCTGCTTCCGCGCCGCCCTGGACCGGGCGGACGTGGTGATCGCCACCGGCGGGCTGGGGCCGACGCTCGACGACCTGACCCGCGAGGCGCTGGCGCAGGTCGCCGGCGTCGCGCTGGTCGAACACGCACCATCGCTGGAGCACATCCAGGCCCTGTTCGCCCGCCGCAACCGGACAATGTCGGACCGCAACCGGATCCAGGCGATGTTCCCGGAGGGGGCCGAGCCGATCCCGAACAACTACGGCACCGCCCCCGGCGTCTGGATGCGATTCGGCGGGAAGGTGTTCGCGGCGCTGCCCGGCGTACCGTCCGAGATGACGCGGATGTTCGAGGAGCAGGTGAAGCCGTGGCTGGTGTCGCTCGGCTACGGCGGCGGGGTGGTCGTGGTGCGGAAGGTGAGCACGTTCGGGGCCGGAGAGGCGCAGGTGGACGAACTGCTCGGTGACGTGACGCGCCGCGGTGCGGTCCCGGAGGTCGGCATCACGGCCAGCGACGCGGTCATCTCGCTGCGCATCCTGGCCCGCGCCCCGACGGCCGCCGAGGCGCAGGCCCAGATCGCCCCGGTGGAGGCGGTCATCCGCGAACGACTCGGCGACCTCGTCTACGGCACGGACGACGAGGAGCTACAGGACGCGGTACTGCGGCTGCTCGCGGAGCGGAAGCAGACGATCGCGACCGCGGAGAGCGTGACGGCTGGTCTGGTAGCCCACCGGCTAGCCCAGGTGCCCGGCGCCAGCAACCACCTCCTCGGCGGCGTGGTAGCGTACACCGACGCGGTGAAGGTCCGCGAACTCGGCGTGCCGGCCGAGTTGATCGCGGCACAGACCGCTGTGAGTGCCGACGTGGCGCGGGCAATGGCCGAGGGCGTACGGAAGAAGTTCGGCAGCGACCTCGGCGTCTCGACGACCGGCTACGCCGGCCCGACCGGCGAGGAAGTCGGCAAGGTCTTCGCCGCGGTCGCCTGGGACGGCGGCAGCCGGGTGGTGCCGTTTAGCTGGATGGGCACGCGGTCCGAGATCCAGAGCCGCACGGCGCGGATGGCGCTGAATCTGGTGCGAATACATCTGTCGAGGAGTTGATGGCAGGTACACAGCCGCCAGTTACTGAGCCGTTCCGGCTCACATGCCGCACAGGCCAACTTCCGCGGAGGCTACGATGGGAAGATACGCTCAAATCCCCACGTCGCTGAAGGTGGTCGCCTACCTGTTCATC